>JTLC01000064.1:0-10208 GCA_000798955.1 Firmicutes bacterium ZOR0006
TTTTTTTTTTGCAATTATGCATTTATATACTTTTCGTAAACAGTTCCAAAGTCTTTGACGTTATACGTTGCTCGTAATTTTTGAATCCAATTAAAGTTATAATCAGCAACTTCAGCAATTGTTTCAACTGCTTTTCCTTCTAGCTGATTCCGTGAAATCACTTCATTTGCTAAACGTAAGCTATTAAGGCCATCTTCAACAATTAAATTATTTTTTGTTTGCAATAAACTTACTTCATGTAAGGCTTTGTAGAGATCTTTGAGCTTTTCAAGCTCTTTTTTATCTACATCAATACTAAAGTTGTGTTCTCCCAATGCAAATTTAATTTCAATATCTAAATCAACTGTCCCTGCTGTCTCTAATGTCACATTCGTTACACGATAATGGTAAAAGTCATAGCGCCGAACCACGCGTTTCTTACTGATTGCATTCGCACCATCCACATGCATGACACCAAAATTTGTAAAAACATACTCATCTGATTTTGATTTGATAACAAAGTAAATGCGTTCACCATCTTCATGCATAATATAATCATCACCATCGACTTTATCAAAATCTTTTGGTTCGATGATAATCCCAATATCAGAAATCCCTAACGTATCAGCTGCCATTTTTCCGAAAAAATTCGCCATATACATGTCCTCCTTAAAATAAAAATTCACTCTCAGTATACACCTTTTCAGCAAGCTATGATACCAAAAAAACCGAAAAAGCAATCATGGCCCTGAAGTGGACAATGATTGCTTCTTTTAGTCTCGACTCTGTATTAATAACAGTTTCCCGGTGGTGAAATGGAGTTGCGCTGCTTGTTGCGTAATTTCATTACTAATACCAAGTGGGTCACTACAAGTTAATTGATACTTCGCTAGTGGATATGCTACGTGTGTCAGTGTTAAGTCAAAAACGGGTTCCTGCCATGCAAAAACGGAAAGATAGCGATAACTTTCAGCTGCTATGCGATACGTTCCTGGTACTAGCACCCGAATATATGACGTTGGTGAGATAATTTCCACTTTAATGCCATGATCAATCCCCCACTGACAAAGAAGGAGTTGTGCATATTGATGATCAAAGCGCCCACTGTGTGTCGTCACAATTGTCACTGCAGTTGCCTGTAATTGTGTTCGTGCAAAATTTAAAGCTGCTTGCGTATCAGTTTCGTCTTTTATTTGAGGTAATTCAATGACAGTATCAGCAAATTGGCGATAATCTGCACTATTATCAACACTATCAAAATCACCGATCCAATAGTGACAGCGTTGTTTCGTGAGAGCAAACTGTTTGATTCCACTATCGACTGCAATAATCACATCAAACGTTGCTAATTCTGGTAACCAATCAGTATACGTGACTAAAACAACATGCATTATTCGCCTCGTAAACCGACAATTGCTTGGTGATAGTCAGTTGCACCGAAGACACTTGATCCCGCAACAAGAATATCTGCACCTGCGGCAATACATGCTGCCGCTGTCGTTTTATTAATTCCACCATCGACTTGAATTTTCGTTTTTGTTCCTTGATAGACAATCATCTGCTTTGCTCGTTCAATTTTCGCAATAGCTTCAGGAATAAATGTTTGACCACCAAATCCTGGATTGACACTCATGATTAATAATAAATCAACATATGGCAGTACTTCTTCAATCGCTGTCAGTGGTGTTCCAGGATTTAAGGCAACTCCAGTTTTAATACCAAATGATTGGATAAGTTGTAATGTCCGATGGAGGTGCTTTGTTGCCTCAGCATGAACGACAAGGTATTCTGGTTTAAACTTGGCAAATTCAGCAATATATTGATCCGGATTGGCAATCATCAAGTGAATATCTAACGGCATCGTTGCATGGCGAGCGATTGCTTCAATGACAACTGGTCCAAACGAAATATTTGGAACAAAATTACCATCCATGACATCGACGTGTAAATAATCAGCACCTGCTGTTTCCACTTTTTGAATTTCTGTGGCTAATGTACTAAAATCTGCTGCTAATAAAGATGGGGCTATGGCAATATAATGACTCATCTATGTTCTCCTTTTGCTAACGGTCTATCAAACCGTGATTTGTCTTATTATACCCTATTTCTGCCTTTTTTGGTAACGGTATTCAACAAAAAAAAGCAAATCACCTGATTTGCTTTTTCTCCCACTAATATCGCGGTTTTTGTTGCCGAACTTCTTCCATAAAGCTGACATAATGTTCATAATGCCACTCTGGAATTTCTGCTGCTGCAACTGCGGCTTTCACCGCACATTTTGGTTCATTCAAATGTGAGCATCCACGAAATTTACATTGGCTACTATATTCACTAAAATTACCAAATGCTTGGGTAACATCTTCAGCTTGGAATTCTGTTAGTTCTAATTGACTAAACCCTGGTGTATCTGCCACAAATCCTTGACAAACATGAAGCAATTCAACATGTCGCGTTGTGTGACGTCCACGCCCTAAACTTTTGGAAACTTCACCTGTTTGCAATTCAAAAGCTGAATTTAGTTGATTGAGCAATGTTGATTTCCCCGCACCAGATTGACCGGCTAAAACACTCACTTCATTAGCAATGAATGGTGCTAATTGCTGGTACGCTTCCGGTTGATCCAATCCTAATTCAATCACCTCATATCCAAGTTGGCGATACTGAGCAAAAATTGCAAGTAAAGCTTGGCGTTCCTGTTCACGAATAATATCCATTTTGGTCACACAAATAACTGGTTGGATATCATGGTATTGCGCAAGTAAAATAAATTTATCAACAAGGTGGGTACTAAAATCAGGAATAACTGTCGACATCACGATAAATGCTTGATCAACATTGGCAATTGGTGGTCGAACGAGTGCATTATGTCGTGCGTTCACCCCAAGTACATATCCTTCTTTTGTGTGTTCAGCTTCATATTCAACATGATCACCAACTAAAGGCTTGATTGCTTGTTGGCGAAACTTTCCACGTGCTCGACATTCAATTGTCGCTCCTGTTTGATCATCAAGCACATAATAAAATCCGCTTAAAGCTTTTATAATTAATCCTGTTGCCATAGTCTCTCCTTTGTATTTCACTTCTTTTTGCTTCAACTTATCTCGTACTTTCGCAATTATGGAGTTGGTGTCTCGCTTTGGGTATCAGTTGGCGGAGTCGTCTCCTCAGTTGTACCACCCGTTGTGTCTCCACCGGTTGTACCACCATTCGTATCGCCTGTCCCGCCAGTTGTATCTCCGGTTGTACCACCATCAGTCGGTGGCGTTGTCTCTTCTTCTTTTGGTGGGAAGAGTGCATCAAGAATTGAACTTGGTTTTTTCGCGATACTAATACTAATTGTATCCCCTGGACTTAGCTTAACACCAGCGGCTGGAAATTGTTCGAGAACTGTCCCAACTGGACTCGCTGAAGTTTCGGTTTCTTTAATGGTAATTTTCAAACCATTTTCAGTCGCAAAACGCTCAACAGCTTCTTTTGTAAAGCCAGTGAAATCTTCCATGTAAATCGGTGCCATTCCTTTACTCACAGTTAATAACACTGTTTGGCTATCAATATCAACGCGGACATCTTTTTCAAGACTTTGCGATAAAACCACACCTTCTGGCTGATCACTAAACTCTTGCACGACTTGACTGCGAATTTGCAACTTATCTAAAGCCGCCACAGCATCTTCTACAACTTTTCCGACTACATAAGGCATGTACACTTCCACACCCTCTGAAACAGTAAGCGTAATCGTTGTATTTTCTTCGACACTAGTTCCTGGTTTGGGATCAGTAATAATAACTTTATTTTTATCAATTGCATCATTAAATTCGTAATTGATTTGTTGGCTCACGAGCAATCCTTCTGCTTCAAGCATTTGTTTTGCTTGATCAATTGTCATGTTCACAACATTGGGAATTTCGACTTTCTTCGGTTGCATCATCGCAAAAACAGCAAGGCTCGCAATTAAGACTACCACAACTGCACCAATCACAATCGGTACAATCCGTTTTTTCTTTTTGGGTTTCACTTCTGTTACTTTTGGCTCATCATCACGTTTTTTTGTCGCTGACTCACGCACAATTTCTGTCGTTGCTTCCACTGATTCAGTTGGTGTTGCTTTTTTACGGACCATTACCGGAATTTCGCGGGTTGCTTCTAGCTCCTCAACAACTTGGCTGACATCAGTGTCTAACCATGCTGTTACCGGTAGTATTGCTTCATTTAATCGTGCCTCATCCAACACAGTTGCTAAATCCGTTGCCATTGTTTGAGCGTTAGGATAACGTTGGCTTTTTTCTTTTGCTGTAGCACGATTAATCACATTTACAAGGCTATTCGGAACTTGAGGGTTTTTCGCTTGAATATCTGGCAAAGCATCTTTTAAATGCTTTAATACGATATTGACTGCACTTTCACCTTCGAATGGCAGTTCACCGGTCAGCATCTCGTATAAAACAATACCTAATTCATATAAATCAGATTGATTGGTCGCAATTTCACCACGAACTTGTTCTGGTGAAAGATATTGCACAGAACCCATTACGGAATGCGTTTGCGTTAAGCTAGTCGCTTCTTGCGTGAGGGCGATACCAAAGTCCATGACTTTAACAACACCATCCGGTCGTACAATAATGTTTTGTGGTTTCAAATCACGATGGACAATGCCAAATTCATGTGCCTGTTCAACAGCAGCTAAAATTTGTTGCATAATTTCTGTTGTTTCACTAACCGTTAGGTGCCCACGTGTTTGAATCATTTGTTTTAAGGTATTTCCACTCACATATTCCATGACGATATAGTGAGTATCACCTTCACTCCCGACATCATACACATTGACAATATTGGGATGATTCAACGCTGTCACCGACTGAGCTTCACGTTCAAAACGTCGAACAAAAACAGCATCATTCGCTAATTGATAGCGTAAAACTTTAACTGCGACTTCGCGTTCTAAAATTTCATCAAAAGCGAGATAGACGTTGGCCATTCCACCATCACCAATTAATGATTTGATCCGGTAACGCCCACCTAACAATTCTTCTTTATTTAACATCGTGTTCACCTCCTCCTTGAGCGATAGCAACGGAAATATTATCCTTGCCACCTTTTTCATTGGCAAAATGAATGAGCTCTTCTCCTGTTTCTTGCGCTGTCGCAAAATGTTGGAAAATAGCCAAAATCTCAAAATCACTTACCATATCGGTCAGTCCATCAGAACACAGTAATAATCCATAGACTTGTTGATAATCAATATCATACAAATCAACTTCAATTTTCAACTCGGTTCCTAACGCCTGCAATAAGACATTCCGTTGTGGATGATGGGCTGCTTCTTCAATCGAAATTTGTCCCATTTTCACCAGTTGATTCACAAAAGTTTGATCTTCCGTCACTTGCATAATTTCATTTTCTTGAACTAAATACGCTCGGCTATCACCGAGATTTGCGACGAGTAGAAAGTTCTGATGAAAAATCGCAATAATCAAGGTTGTCCCCATCCCTCGTTTACTCGGATCATTCAATGCTTCTTCATATATTTTCTGATTTGCATGTTCAAAAATTTCCACGAGCCATTGCTTTGCCGCTGTTTTATTAAATTGTGCCGGTAAATAGGTCACAGCTTGTGCGACACTTTCCATCGCAATTTGACTGGCGACTTCGCCAGCATGATGACCACCCATGCCATCTGCTACGGCTAAGACAAGTGCCGTTGGTGTTTCCCAAATTCCAACTTGGTCCTCATTATTTTGGCGAATGCGGCCAAGATTAGTTGCATAAAAAGTTTCCACTTTTTCCCCTCCTTTTATTTATTTCTCTTATTCGCTTTCTAATTTTTTCGCACGTAATTGCCCACATGCTGCATCGATATCATGACCAAACTCACGACGAACCATGACTTGGATTTTTTCTTTTTTCAAATAATCAAAGAATGCTGAAACATCTTCTTTTGTACTACGTTGGTACCCATGTTCATCAACAGCATTAAATGGAATTAAGTTGATATAAGCATTCATTCCACGAACTAACTTCACAAGTTGACGTGCATGAATAATTTGATCATTCACACCACGCATCATAATATATTCAAACGTAATACGACGATTCGTTTTCGCAATATAATAACGAACCGCATCCATTAACTCAGGAATTGGATACGCATTGTTGATTTTCATCACACTAGAACGTAGCTCATCGTTTGGTGCATGTAAAGAGATTGCAAGATTTACTTGAATTCCTTCATCCGCAAACTGACGGATTTTCGGTACAATTCCACTTGTTGATACAGTGATGTGACGTGCACCAATTGCTAATCCTTTTGGATGATTGACAATACGGATAAAGTCCATGAAGTTATCATAGTTATCAAACGGTTCACCAATCCCCATAATGACGATGTGACTCACACGTTGTGCTTCACCTTCAAGCGTATTTAAATCGCGTTGGACAAGCATCACTTGGGCCATGATTTCACCAGCTGTTAAATCACGTTGCTTACGCAGTGTTCCACTCGCACAGAATGAACACCCAATGTTACACCCTACTTGTGTTGTTACACAAACTGAATTTCCATACTTGTGGGGCATTAAAACTGTTTCAATTAATGTTCCGTCATTTAAAGCAAATAAATATTTACGCGTCCCATCGCTTGAAGCTTGTAAAACATTTTGTGTTAGTGGTGATAAAATAAATGCTGCTTCTAATTTTTCAATTAATACTTTCGAAATATTATTCATCTCGGCAAATTCAGCAACTTGTTGAATATATAACCAGTTCCAAATTTGTTGAGCACGGAATTTCTTCTCGCCATTTTCAAGCATCCACGCTTCTAATTGTTCATATGTTAAATCATAAATTGTTGGTTTCATTTTTTCTTCCTCGTTTCTTCTCATTCTAAAAAAAACGCTCAAATTCGGTTTCGATTACGAAACTATTTTTGAGCAATCATCCTTTAAAACTACTGTGCCTTCCAATTTTAACACATTTTATCAGCAGAAAAAAATACTATTTTCATAATAAATTTTACGTAAAGATTAAAAAAAAACTCTAGTCATCTCGGAATACAGTACCAAAAACCACCATTTTCCACATTTCCTCTTGTTGTTTTTTTCTCATTGAAATATAATTGAAACTAACAATATTTTTGGCATTAGACCAAAACACACAAAGGAGATTCATCAATGTTTAAACGTTTTATCAGCTATTACCGTCCTCATCTCGGACTTTTTATCTTTGACATGTCAGCTGCTTGTATTATGGCTGCTATCGATCTCCTCTATCCCGCAGTTACGGCGCGGTTTATCGACGACTACATTCCGAATAATAACATTTCAGCCATTCTCGTTTTTGTTGGTGTTTTATTCGCACTCTTCGTACTTCGCTTCGGTTGTTCATATGTAGTCAACTATTGGGGACATATTATGGGAACTAATATCGAACATGACATGCGTCGAGATTTATTCAAAAAATTCCAAATTCTCCCTTTTAGTTACTATGATGAAAATAAGACGGGGACTATTATGACCCGCATTACTGGTGATTTACGCGACATCACTGAATTAGCCCACCACGGTCCTGAAGATCTCTTGATTTCCTTATTGATGTTGATTGGGAGTTTCTCGATTTTGTTCACAATGAATGCAACCTTCACGGTCATTATTTTTCCGATTGTCATCATTATCATTTGGTTCTCACTCTCGCGCCGTGACAAAATGATGCGCGGGTTTCGAGAAATTCGTCAAACCCACGGTGAAATCAATTCTACGATTGAAAGTAGTATTGGTGGTATCCGCCTTGTTCAATCTTTCACAAATGAAGACTTTGAAAATGAGCGATTCCGTGAGAACAATGAACGCTATCGAAATTCTTGGCACGGTGCCTATAAACAAATGGCGATTTTCAGTAGTGGAAATAATTTCCTTATTGATATGTTAAACCTAGTTGTTCTCGTCGTTGGTGCCCTTTTTGTCATCCAAGGACAATTAGCTTTCGGGGAGTTTACAGCCTACTTGCTCTATATCAACTTCCTCGTGCAACCAATTCGCCGTTTAATTGCCTTTATGCAACAGTTCCAAACTGGTTGGGCCGGATTCGAACGCTTTCACGATATTATGGAATTACAACCAGACATCATTTCACCACCGGACGCTACTACTTTGACAGATGTCAAAGGTGAAATTGTGTTTGAACATGCAAATTTCACTTATCCAAGCAGTGAAAATCCTGTCTTGACTGATTTTTCTTTGACAATTCCAGCCGGAAAGAAATTAGCATTAGTTGGTGAATCCGGTGTTGGAAAATCGACAATTTCACAACTCATACCACGATTTTATGATTTAACTTCTGGAAGTTTACGCATTGATGGTCACGAGGTTAAAAGTTTAGAGCTATCGAGCTTGCGATCACAAATCGGACACGTCCAACAAGATGTCTATATTTTCTGGGGATCTATTTTTGATAATATTCTCTATGGAAATCCTGACGCGACAGAAGCTGATGTCATCCAGGCGGCCAAGCAAGCCCGTATTCATGATTTTATTCTTCAGCTTGAAGATGGTTATGATACATTAGTTGGTGAGCGTGGTGTGAAATTATCTGGCGGTCAAAAACAACGGATTGCCATTGCGCGAGTTTTTCTCAAAAATCCACAAATTTTGATTCTTGATGAAGCAACTTCGGCACTCGATACAATTACCGAATATCAAGTTCAGCAGGCCTTAGATGATCTTACGATTAACCGAACAAATATTATTATTGCCCACCGGTTAAGTACGGTAAAAAGTGCTGATGAAATTATTGTTCTTGGTCGTGACGGTATTGCTGAACGTGGTACACACGCCCAGCTCATGGAACGCCAAGGCTACTACTATCAACTCCAACAAAGCAATCAATTCTGGGATTAATCTTGGTAAAAAAAACCACGATACTTTTTTAAAGTGTCGTGGTTTTTTGTGATTTACATAAGCAAAAAGTGTTTACTACACTGAAAAACTTCTTCAAGCCATTTCAGTGCTGAATAGGTATGATCTGCTCCCGTCACTAACTGGATAGCAACCTCTTGGTGATAGGCTGTAGCATATAATTCAGCTGCTCGGTGTGGTATCGCCCCATCTTGTGTACCATGAATAATTTGGACTGGTCCTTGGTAGCGTGCAATTTCACTAAACATATCCATTGTCAGCATTTCGGTCACAAAAGCCTTGCCAAGCTCTAGACCATTACAATCATAATTACCATTTTCCAACTGTGGTGCTGTTGTCATTAAATCGGCTACTAACTGTGGCATTGTCCCTGCGGGTGACCATAACAAAAGTTTGGCGATTTTTTCCGCATTTGCCCCCGCTAATTTACTTGCTACTGCTCCACCCATACTAAATCCATGGAGGTAAATTGTTTCAACCCATGGCCAAGTAATAACTTCATCTAATACAGACTGTGCTTGCTGAAGTTCGTCACCAAATGTCATCTCAGCAAAAGTTCCTGTGCTATTCCCACTCCCAACAAAGTCATAGCGTAAAACCGCAATTCCTTGTGTAGCTAAAAATCGAGCAAAGCGAGTAAACATAAAATGTGCATCGATACTTGTGCCAGTAAACCCATGGTGCATGATGATAATTTTCGTCGTCGGCTCCACTGGTTGATGGAGAAATCCATACAGACGTTGGTTTTTCCAGGTAAATTGAATTGGAGTTTCGTTTTGCATTAAACTCTTCCTTTCATTTTCATTGTAACAAAAAAGGGCATATGCCCTTTTTACTATGCAGTTACTGCATCTGAATTAACTTCTGTTGTTTCTTGGCTTGCCATTTGCTTATCGTACGCTTTGAAGAATGGGAAGTAGATTGCTACAGAAATAGCAATATTCACAATACAAAGTAGGAAGGCAAAGAATGCGCCTGATTCAACTGACATTGCGGCTCCAATTGGTCCTGGTAAAGTCCATGGTGCGCGAGCAACCATTGGCCCAACTAAACCGAAGTTCATCGCTAATGCTGCTGTTGTAATCATTACTAATGGTGCTAAGATGAACGGAATGATTAACACTGGGTTCATTACGATTGGTGCACCAAAGATAATTGGTTCATTGATGTTGAATAATGATGGTACGAATGACACACGCCCTAATTGCTTGAGGTACTGTGATTTCGCGAAGAATGTCATTAAAATTGCTAAACCAATTGTTGCTCCAGATCCTCCGATCCATACGAACCATTGGAAGAATTGCTCTGTGTACATATTTGGAA
>JTLC01000064.1:10218-10733 GCA_000798955.1 Firmicutes bacterium ZOR0006
GCTGACCAAAATAATGTAATTAAGATTGCTAAGACATACACACCTACCACGTTATTTCCAGAAACAAAGCTTGAAATTGGTGATAATAATTGTGTGATGAAGGCATTGATATCAAAGTTAAACATAACACGGATTGTCCAGAATAACATTACAACTAAGAATGCTGGAATTAATACGGCGAATGAGTTCGCAACTGATGAAGGCACACCTTCTGGCATTTTAATTGTTAAGTTACGCTTCTTACACACATTATAAATCTCAACTGACACAATTGAGGCAACGATTGAACCGAATAGTCCCGCCGAACCGAGTGTTGATAACATTAAGTAATCTCCACCGGCAAGATTAATTGCGTTTCCTGCTTGTGTTACTCCTTCAATTACACCAGCATCTGTCGCTGCCGTTACGAAGGCCCCACCAATATTAACTGGAATAGTCGTACATAAGAATCCTAATGTCGCTAATACCCCTGAAGTTACTTGGTCAAGTTTGTAAATACGCCCTAATGCTGCCCC
>JTLC01000064.1:10743-26310 GCA_000798955.1 Firmicutes bacterium ZOR0006
GTACTACTAACTTCGAAAAGTATGGTGCAACAAATTCTTTCCAGCTAAATGCTGATGTTTCAATTGGAATGTTTAATAATACTAAGAATAATGACCCGACAATGATTAAAGGCATTGTGATAATAATCCCGTTACGAATCGCTTTTAAGTGACGTTGCTCTGCCAACTTTGCCATTGGCGGCATGATGCGATTTTCAAGGATGTCCATAAATTTGTTCATAAGAATTTCTCTCCCTTTTTCTTAATTAAGTTAATCATATACTAACTTGGTGTTTTTTTGCAACCGTTTTCGCAAACTTGGAAAAATTTTGCCAAAACAAGTTTATTTTTCATTATCAGGAAAAATTAAAAAAACCCCGTTTCAATGGGGTTAGCTTAAAATATAACTAAATGCAAGAAAGATATAGCTTCCGACATACGCAATTGCTGCTAAACTGACAAAGCTCAATGATGCTGGTATTTGTTCGCCACTACTGCGTTTTGGTAATTGGACACGAACATAGAGATGAATACCTGTTGCAATAATTGCGACAAGCCACATATACCAGAATCCTGATTGGAGGGCGATGAATAATGCTACGACTGAGGACAGTACGGGAATAACAACCATACCTAAATCAATGACGTAGTCTAACATTGCAAATTTTTGCTTTGGCAAGTAAATCGCAACAAGGTGTAGTAATGCAAAAACCGTCGCATATGTCACTGGTGGTTGCACTGGTAAGCGTTGAAATTGTTGATACGCATCAAGTACCGGGACTTGTAATAATTGCTGAATCGCAATAAAAGTCATAATATAAACAAGTAAATGGCTTGCAAAATCGAGGGTTGCGAGTAATTTGGGTGATTTCATCATCAGACAGTCCTTCTTTCGGAAATTAATTTTTTTCCTATCCTACTTTCCTTGTCAAATCCCTATCAAACCAAGTATGATAAAGATTCAACAAAAAAACTTTTGTTTGATTATACCATTTTTGGAGGACAATATGCAAAATCCATTCCCATATAGCTTAGACAACAAACGTTACCATACTTGGAACTATCATTTACGCGAAGTTTATGGTGAGAAAGTTTTTAAAGTTTCACTCAACGCTGGGTTCACATGTCCCAATATTGATGGGACAGCAACCTATGGTGGTTGTACATTCTGTTCAACGAAAGGGAGCGGTGATTTCGCCGGGAATCCTGCCGATGAACTCGTCGATCAATTTACGACAATTCGCAATCGCACATGGCAAAAATGGCCGGATGTAACGAAATTTATCGGTTACTTCCAAGCCTTTTCCAACACCTATGCTCCTGTTGAAGTTTTACGCGAAAAGTACGAAGCGATTTTAGCCCTTGATGGTGTTGTCGGTCTTGCAATCGCAACTCGCCCTGACTGCTTGGCTGATGATGTCATTGAATACTTGGCAGAACTCAATACGCGCACGAACCTTTGGATTGAACTCGGGTTACAATCGATGCACGATTCAACTGCCAAACTCATTAACCGCGGTCATGATTCTGCAACTTTTGTCACTGCCGTGGAAAAACTGCGCGCGCATAACATTAATGTCTGTGTCCATATCATCAATGGTCTCCCACGGGAAACTCCAGAAATGATGATGGAAACTGCTCGTTTCCTCGCTGACATGGATATTCAAGGCGTGAAAATCCACTTATTACATGTCCTCAAAAACACAGCCATGGCGAAAATGCTCGAAAAAAATATGATGGCACCGATGACACGTGAAGATTACGTGCAAGTCGTTTGTGATCAACTCGAAATTTTCCCTGCCCATGTCATTATGCACCGCGTCACTGGTGACGGTGGTGAGTCCGAGCTCATCGCTCCACTTTGGAGTCTTAAGAAATTTGTCGTCATGAATGAAATTGATAAAGAACTTGTCCGCCGTAATAGTTGGCAAGGAAAAAACGCCTAAGTTAGCAAGGAAAAACAGCCACCAACAGAAAATGTTGGTGGCTGTTTTTTTTCGTATTCCGCTGTTTAAGACCGGCAAAATTTTGCTATTTAACGGCGCCATTCGTCATCCCTGAAATAATGTATTTTTGGAAAATGAGGTAGACAAGTAAAATCACACTAATTCCGACAACATATGATGAGAATGATGGTCCAAAGTCACTAAAGTACTGTCCTTGATAATTATATTGGAACAATGGGAGTGTCCAAGTAGCATCGTCTTTATTTAAAATCAATAACGGGAGTAAGAAGTCGTTCCAAATCCATAAACCGTTAATAATGAGAGTCGTTGCATGCATCGGTTTCATCAATGGAAAGGCAATTTTAAAATACATTTTGAATTTTCCACAACCATCAATTGCGGCTGCTTCGTCTAATTCAATTGGGATTGCTAACTTAATATAGCCAACATATAAGAATAATGTTTGGGGTACGGCATATGCTAAGTAGAGAATAATCAGACCTGGAATATTTGAGAGACCAAATTTCGTCATCATGCTGGTAATCGGAATCATAATTACTTGGAAAGGTACGAAGATTCCGAGCGTTAAGAATCCGTACATCAAGGCGAACGCTTTTTTATTCGAAATATTCCGAGCAATCGAGAATGCTGCCATTGGGACAAAGAGGGTAATCAAGGCAATTGACACAACTGAGATCAGCGTCGAATTGACAAAATATTTACCGATTCCATCCTCGAGTAAGCGAGCAAAATTATCAAAAGTAAATGGGTTTGGTAAGCCGAAGAAATCACCAGTAATTTGTCCGGTTTCTTTAAAGGCACTCATAACCGTTAAGTAGAGGGGAATAAAGATGAGCAAAAATCCCACTCCTAAAATTAAATAATGTCCAAGGTTTGTTTTTTTCTGTTCCATGCACTCATCCTCCTATGCTTCAAAGCGTTTCGATATCCGAATTTGGATTACGGATACGACAACGATAATGATAAAGAGTACGACTGCAATCGCATTGGCATACCCATATTGATTGTTTTTAAAGGCATAATCATAAACGAGTAATCCTAACGTCGTCGTTTCATTATTTGGTCCACCACCAGTTAAGGCATAAATCAAATCGAAAGCCGTCAAGCCACTTTTTAACGCCATGATGAAGACCATACTTAGCGAAGGCAACAGATAGGGAAGTTCAATATGCCAAAATTTTTGGCGATTATTCGCTCCGTCAATTCCTGCCGCTTCCATAATATCATCTGGAATGCTTTGTAACCCTGCCAAGAAAATGATAATTGGCATCGCTACACCTTGCCATAAGGCAACGAAGAGCACGCCCCAGAACACCGTCTGTTCATTGGCAATTAAGTTTTGTTGCAAAAATTCAATTTGTAACAGTTCCCCGATTTGTGGCAACCCGTAGTTAAAGATCTGCTTGAAAATCAAACCTAATGTTACCGTACTTAATACTGCTGGGAAAAAGTAAGCCGTCCGGAAGAATGACACTCCTTTCGCTTTTCGATTCAGCAAGCGTGCTACTAAAATCCCGATGAGCACTTCTCCAATAATCAAAGCCGTTGTAAATGATAGGGTAAAACCAATCGACTTCATAAACTTTTGATCACCAAAGATATTAATATAATTTTCAAAACCAATCATTTCGTAGTTTGACGTTAATCCCGTCCAATCTGTAAAACTATAGAAGAAGCCTTCTAGCATTGGTATGTAAAAGAAAATAATTTGTAAGAGAATGGGCACAAGTACGAATAAATATGCCCATTTAACGTTTAAAAATTCCTTAACCTTCATAATTTTCCCCCGTTTAAATACATCGTTTATTTCATTGTGTTAAAAAAGGCATTTAACTTATCGACGAGTTGTTGTTGTTCCCCATTATTTACGTAATCTACTGTTAAATGGTGGAATGTTTCTTCTGATGTCCATTCTTTTTGGAGCCAAATAATTTGTCGTTCTGTGAATACAAGATCCGTTACTCCCGCCATTTCTTCAAATTTACCATCAGTTTCAACTGCTATTACTGATGTTGGTGACCCATCAATGTCATAATATTTTTGCATTGCTTCTTTTGAAGTCATGTACTCAACAAACGTTTGCGCTGCGTCTTTTGCTTTTGAGTTCGCTGAAATTGAAAGTGCTAAGTCAGCTGCTCCAACCGTCATGGCTTCACCTTCATTGACACCTGGAAATGGGAACATTCCAATTTCAAAGTCAGGATTTTGACTTTGGACTGCTGGTAATGCCCAGGTTCCATTTGGGAAAATCAACGCATCTCCAGCAGCAAATGCTGCTACGGCATCATTATATGTCGCCCCATTCGCATTTTTTTGTGCTGTTCCGCGAAGTAAATCTAAACGTTCAACAACTTGTTGCATGTCTTGGTTTTTCAACGAGATTCCATCTTTACCACTACGCACAAGCGCATCATTCGCTTGTGAAAAACCACCTGTCACTGTCGCCCAAGCTAATTGATGATAGCCATTAAGCGTCCAAGCATCTGCGGTTGTTAACGAAGCAGCAAATGGTGCTTTCTCTTTACTTTGAATTGCTTGCACAAGCGTTTCAAATTCTGCCCATGTCTTTGGTACTTCTAAGCCCATTTCCGCAAAGGCCGTTTTATTATAAAAGAATCCCCAAGCATTACTTGTTAACGGTACTGAATAAACTTTGTCTTCAATCGCATAACTTTCTGCTGCGCCTGCTTCTAAATTACTTAAATAACTTGCCGATGTTAAATCTTCAAACATTCCGGCTTTGGCCCATTCCTGAAAATCAGCATTTTGTGGAAAGACATTGATGACATCTGGTGCATCACCACTCGCAATTCGAGTCTTCAAGACAACACCTGGATCAGGGACATTGGTAAATTTGACTCTAATCTCAGGGTGAACTTCTTCAAAATCCTGAATAATTGCTCGTAATGTGGTTTGCATTTCTTTCTTTTGTGAAAAAAATTCAATTTCGGTTACGTCTTCTGCTGCTGAGACTGAACCACATCCGATTAAACTCACTGCTAATGTTGTTACTACTGCCATTGTTCCCAAAATTTTTTTTGTATGCATAGTTATTTCCCCTTTAGTTTTTAGTTTTTAACATTTTTGAAAATGAAAGGTTACAGTGTAAAAATCAGTACGCGCGAGTGGAATTGTGACACCAACATGCATTAATTCATCGCCACCATAACACTGTTGTGTTTTTGTATCTCGATAACGTGCGGTTTCATCTAAGCCCTTTAAACGCAAAACAGTCGTTGGTGATTCTGCTTGTGCGAGGACTTTACAATACGTGACCACGGCTTCCGTTTTATCCTTTGAAATGTAGAGAAAGGCGGTTTCATTCGGTGTTGTCGTCGGATTTAATAAACGATACAAATCGCCCGCTTGAATGATTGGTCGAATCGCTTTATACGT
The DNA here is from genome assembly GCA_000798955.1 of Firmicutes bacterium ZOR0006. GTDB lineage: Bacteria > Bacillota_I > Bacilli_A > Culicoidibacterales > ZOR0006 > ZOR0006. The sequence continues at coordinate 16,086 of JTLC01000064.1, forward strand.
CTGGACTTGTTGTGCAATTTCCGTTAATTCCGTTTGCGGTAATTGGGTTAAGTCTAACTCATAGCCCAGATTCCCTGCCATAGCAATTGCCCCGCGCGTTGCTAATGAGGTAATCCGACCGACTTGATGATTCGGTACCGCCGAAACGTGGGCTCCCATCGTAATCGCTGGATAAATAAAGCTCGTCCCATACTGGATATTCAAACGACAAATTGCATCAGTATTATCGCTCGTCCAAGTTTGCGGCATATAGGCTAACATCCCTAAGTCATAGCGACCACCACCACCTGAGCAGCTTTCAAATAAGATATGCGGAAATTTTTCGATGAGTGCCGTTAAAATCTTATATAACCCCAAGATGTAACGGTGACTAATTTCTTTGATTCCATGTTGTTGCAAAGCCGAAGCGACACACGTCATATTTCGATTCATATCCCATTTCACATAACTGATATTTGCACTCGCAAAGACCGTACTCATCGCCTCAATCAGATAGTTTTGCACATCTTCACGCGATAAATCTAAAACGAGTTGATTCCGACTATACAGGTGTGGGCGCTTTGCCATATGTAAACACCAATCTGGATGTTGACGGTAAAGTTCACTTGTGACCGAAACCATTTCTGGCTCGACCCAAATTCCAAATTGTAAGCCTTTTTGATTGACTTGTTCGACAAGATTGGCAAGTCCTTTTGGTAACTTGGCTTCATTTAAAAACCAATCTCCTAACGAAGTATTATCGTCATTGCGTTGACCAAACCACCCATCATCTAAGACGAGTAATTCAATGCCGGCTTCTACGGCTTTATCCGCAAGTGCTAAAATTTTCGCTTCATCAAAATCGAAATAGGTCGCTTCCCAGTTATTTAATAAAATTGGGCGTAAAGCGTTTTGATGTTGGCCAGTTAAAATATGCGCTTTGACAAAGTCATGCATGTCTTGCGTCATCTGACCAAACCCTTGATCAGTATAGGTTAATAACGCCTCAGGACTCGTAAACGTAGCCTGTGGTTCGAGTTGCCAGCGGAACGTTTCATGATTTAACCCAATAAACATCCGCGTTGTTGCCAACTGATCAACAAATACGCCCGCTTCGAAATCACCACTATACAATAAATGCATCCCAATGACTTCTCCTTGCTCTTCATTTGTTGTTGGTGCCGCTAAGCAGGTAAATGGTGTTGCTTGGTGACTTGATGCTCCCCGACGTGAATTCACGCTCATCAACCCTTGCTTGAGTGGGGTTTTTTGTAACGTCTTCTCGCGAGCATAGGCTCCAGCTAATTCGATTAATTCATAATTGCAATGCTCTAAATCAAGCATGGCACTGTGCAATTTTTCAATTGTATACCCTTGTTGACTATTATTTGTGACTTCAACATGGGTCGCAATCACCGTACTCTCGGCAAAAAGCGTATAAAAAAGCACAACTTGAATTGCTAACACGCGGTCTTCAAGGACTAATTTTAAGGTTTGGGCTGCTTTTTGATTCGCATGACTTGACGGTAAACCCGCGATTGGCACGACACCATCTTGCACTTCATACGTTAACAACCGCAAATCTAATCCTTGATCTTTTTCATTCGCAATCATAATCGCAGGATAGCGAAAATCTCCCATTCCTGCCGTCGCATAAACTTGTCGTTGCGTGTCTAATGAAAAGCAGCGACTATCGGCATACGGTCCTGGTGAAAAGGCACGGTCAAGTGCTTGCGGACGATTGCTTGCATGATAGTTACGAATTTTCTTACCAAAATGTCTTAAAAAAACGTACCCATCTTGTGTGGATTCAATGACTAAACTGACACTTTTATTGCTAAGATGAAAGTGAATTCCGTTATTTTCTTGCTGTTTCACTTGAATTTTCATATCTCTACTCCTTTTTTTGATACTTTTATCTTATTCAAAGAAAGCGCTTTTTCAAATGGTTCAATGTCATTAATATATGGTATAATGTCCTTAACTTTAAAAAGTGGGGGTATTTATGTTATTTTCATATATGGAATATGATCGGGAACAAGTCGATCTTCATGTCGATTTCTGCGGCCGGGAAGCTTGTCCCAAAAATTATGCTTTTGGCCCAAGCTTAAGGGAACAGTATGTCCTACATTACATTCTCTCAGGCAAAGGTACACTCTATCTTGGTGAAGAAAAACAAACTTTGCAAGCCGGAGATTTTTTTATTTTACCCAAAGATGAGGTCAGCTTTTACCAAGCAGATGCCCAAGAACCTTGGGATTATATGTGGATTGGTATCAGCGGCAATAAAATTACGGAATATCTCCAAAAAAGCCAGCTGGCAACGACACATGCCTTATACCAAATTGCTGATTCGCTAACCATTCAATTATTTAATGAAGTTTTTGAATTGCTTAAAATTGCCAATGATCCACATATTTTGCTACGAGTGAATGCCAAGCTTTACGAATTTCTCTATGCGTTAGCTTGTGAATTTCCCGCTCACCAAATCACCTTACCCAACCAACGTGAACTCTACTTCTATCAAGCAGTCACCTTTATGGAACACACTTTCTCTCAAGGTATTACCATTCAAGACGTCTGTATCGAACTCAATTTAAGTCGGAGTTATCTCCATGCCATTTTCAAGGAATATGCCCAGTTATCGCCACAGGGTTTTTTACTCCAACTGAAAATGAAAAAAGCTGCCTATTTACTGAAATCGAGTTCTAATTCAATTACAACTATTGCATATTTTACCGGCTATAAAGATGTTTTAACCTTTTCCAAAGCCTTTAAAAACTTTTTTGGCTGCTCACCTACTCAATACCGTCAAGCGTAACGTTGCTTTTCATGCGTAACAAAAAAACTTGCCAGTTGATTTCACCAACTAGCAAGTTTTTTGTTTACTTATCTATCTAATTAAATATGACTCCCTGTTTCAACCTGCAACACTTGTGCAAGTTGCTGTTTAGCAACATCGCTAATCGGCAAAAAGGCCGGTGGTGCTTGCGTATGAGTGATTAAATGTTTTTGAAACCAAGCAACATCGTGCCATTGCTCAAATTTATAACCCGTCTTGGCAAAGACACACAGTGGGCTAAACCCCAGTTTCGCATGCAATTTTTCACTGCTTGGATTGGGAACCGTCACTAAACTATAGACATTGTGAATATTTTGGAGTTTCGCGAGGGCTAACACAGCCTGACATAATTTGTGCCCACGCCCTTGACCATGAAACTGCTGGTCAAAATAAACCGATAACTCAACATTCCACTGATATGCCGTGCGGTCGCGTTGTTTTGTTACATATGCATAACCAATAATTTTTTCATTGACCTCATAGACAACATACGGATATGTCGCGGTAATCGTTGCAATCCGTTGCCGAAATTCGTTCACTGATGGAATTGTATATTCAAAGGTAATCGCTGTTTGTTCAATATACGGTGTATAAATCGCTAAAATTTGCTCAGCATCAGCTGGTGTCGCTAAGCGCATCTGTTCTTGCTTCATTCTTTTTCCCCCTTGATTTCGTCATGAACTCACCCAGTTCACACATTAAAAATATGATATATTTTTTTGTATTGTATCGTGTTCAATTGAAAAAAACAAGAAAAACCTGATTGATACTCACATAATCCACCATAAAGGTGATTGCATGAGCGAATCAGGTTTTTTTTACTTTATTTTATGATACTGGTGGAACAATAATCGTCAGAATCGAATTATCTGGGACGGTCACATTCAGACCTTGACCATTGATCACAAGGGCAACTTCTTCAATCCAACCTTCATTTTGAACAACACAGACAATCGTGCCATCAGGATTTTCAAAACTTGTGACATGAAAATGATTCCCAACTGTATGCGTATTTTTGACACCAACTGCCCCACGTTGGAGGTAACGTGAGAAGTGACCAATCACATAGTATGAAGGGTTAAACATTAATGTATCAGTTTGGCGATCAAGCATAATTGGTGCTTCACAAAAATTACTGACATGATTTGGTCCACCTTCTTCATTTAAGAGCAGATTCCAATCAATCCAACCTTCCGACCAATTATTAAAGTCACCGATAATATTGCGGCCATAGCGTTGACCATTTTCCCACGAGCCAATATAATTCGTATCTTCGGCACCTTCAGCTGTCGTCGTTAATTCAACACAGCCTTCCGTAAATAACAAATGTTTATCGGGGAACATATGATGCAAAGTCGCAAGTTGATTAAAGTCTTCACTTAAATACCAGTGATTTCCTGTTCCCCAAACATATTGCGCCGCTTCCGGATCACTCAAGACAACTGCCGCACGTTCAACTAAAATATCACGGTTATGATCCCAAATCACAATTGCTGTTTCGGGATAACTACTTGCTTGTAACATTGGCCCTAAGTGATTTTTGATGAAGTCACGTTCTTGTTCCGCTGTATACAAACATGAATCCCAACATTGCAAGGCTTGTGGTTCATTTTGAATACTGACACCCCAAATCGGAATGTGACGTTCAGCCATGGCAGCGATAAATTTCACATAGTATTGTGCCCAAACGGCTGCGAATTCGGGTAATAATTCCCCGCCGTAGTTCATCTCTTTGGTTGTCTTCATAAATGCCGGTGGGCTCCACGGTGAAGCAAGCATTTGTAATGGCTTGCCTTGCTTGGCCATGGCAGCGTGAATCATTGGGACAACCCACTGATCTTCACGACCTAAATTAAAGGTTTTGAGTTCTGTATCGCCTTCTTCAATATATGTATAATTCCCTAAGGCAAAGTCACATGAGTGGATCGCGACCCGACCAAGTTGATAGTTTAAACCTTGCTCAGCATCAAAATAGGCTTCAATGATGCGTTCTTGGTTTGCTGGTGTTGTTTGTGCATACGTATAAGCTGCTGCTTCCGTAAATGCCCCGCCAAACCCTAAATGGGTTTGGGCTTTTTCATGCGTATTAACGGCAATGATTTTTCGTTTTGGGTCGTACTGCCCTAACGGTTGACTTGGAATTTCTTGCCAATAACTCCGATCTCGTTTTTGTGAGCGAATAATTTCAACTTTTTTCATGGTGTTCGTTTCCTCGTTTCTCAAAATAAACATCGATTTTTTCATACTGCCCTTGGCGTAATTTCAGTGCTTGTTCGCCACGAAGTTTACCGCCTTCACTGCGAATTCCATCAACAATCACGTGATGAACACCGATATTTTTGGTATATGTTGCACATTCAGTTTGGTTGTGATACGTCACTTGTGTTTTGCCAAACAACGTCGCTTGGACTTGGCCACTACCATCGAAGAAATCAGCAGCTAAAATTGGATTAAAAGTGAAGACTAATTCATCTTTTTCGACACTAAACCAATCTTTCCCAATCATCATGAGTTGCCACATACTTAAATACTCACTTGTTGCTCCTGTCAAACGTGCGACGAAACCTTGTCCGTGGACAGCCGGGTCTGGATTGACACTACTCGCAATAAATGACACATTTTCTAACGGACTCCGACCGTATTCTTGCGGATCGCGGAAGCAAACAAGATTCGTTTTCATTTCTGTATAAAATTCATCGTAAAGACCTGCTTTTAACAACCCTAATAAATATTTGTACGTCATATGCAAGAAAATTGCCTCTCGTTCTAACCATCCTGGTGTAAAGGCTTGGGCACGACCAATTTCGAATGTTGTCTCAACTAAGCTTTCACTCGTTTTATACATCTGCAAAGCACGATCATACATCCCACTCGCTCGAACAGCAGTATATACTGCTTGAGCTTGTTCAATATCACACACCTTTAAGCTTCTCGCTGGGGCTTCAAGGAAATGCGGCAACACATATGCAGTAAAATTGGTAATTTCAACAGCAGGCAAACCATAGTGGGTGTGCACGTCTTCACCGGTTGTTGTTTTTCGAACCACAAATTCGGTTGCTTCAAAGTAAAGGTATGTCGGAATTAACCCATTACCAAGCTCGCGGGCTTTATCAACTCCTACTGTTAACTTCGCAATCATCGCTGCACATAGTGCTGTTAGTTGCTCTAAACTGACAAGAACTTGCGTTCCAGCAATTCCAAAACGGATCTGTTCACGATAACGTTCTTTCAAATCCGTCATTTGTGTCCAATAGACAAAATCATTTGTCGGTTTTGCCGCTAGAATTTCTGCAATTGGAGTCAGTAAATCCGCAAACTCTTGTAGCAGCCCAAATTCAGTTTTCGTAGCGACTGCTAGTTTTTTGTGGATAAATTGCAAGAGACGTAGTAATTCAACACTTTCACTGACACCAGAACCAAATAACCCTGGCAAGCCATTCATGGCATCATTCCATCCTGGTTTATTCGCTTCCATTTGAATACCAACCCCAATTGGATCCAAATTTAAAAACTTCATCGTTGCTAAATTTAATAATTTTTCGATTAGAGTCGTTTGATACACATCACCCTGACCATACTCTTTGCGGACCCAATTCGCGCCTTGCGGATCTAACTGGAGGCGAGCAATTTTTTCGCTATCTTTTTCAATCAAAGCTCCATACTGCCGAACTGTTCCTTTCGGCGTTAACACATATTTTTCAGCACGCGTGGCGACAGTTGCCGGACTTTCATAAAATTGATACTCATTTTCTTCAAATAAAAATTGTTCTTGCCGGTCAGGATAAATCGCACAAAAATTTTCAACTAAATCGAGATTATACGTCCAATGATCAACCCAATATCCTTCACCAAAACTGGCTTCAAAATGTTGGTTACTCGCCATTAAAATTTTCGCTAACACGTCTGCTTCTGGTAAGGCCAAGGAAATTTGTTGTTGGGCTGCGAGATTAATAATTTTACCTGGGGTAAACTTACGACTTAAAAGTTCACTCATGTATTCATGTCCATCAACAAAGCATGTTTTCACCAATGCTGCAACTTGTTCTGGACTTTTGAGCGTAAAAGTTGAGCCTAAGACACCGAGGGGATTATATCCGTCTAATTGCATTAAATCATAAAAGTTTTTAACATTATAGGCAGCAACTTCAGGCTTAAACAACACATCATTGCGCCGGTTTTGATTGACATCACGGAAATTACCATTCCCTTGTGAATAGTATTCTGGTGCTAACGAGAAGAAGTTGTAATCACGTTCAGGATCCCCATGCTTTCGTGAGAAGACATGATAGACTTTCGCGGCATCACCACTACCAAATACCATTGGTTCACCACCACGTAGCAAGTTGTCCAAATAATTTTGTTTCGCATAGGCATCAAAAATTGGATAGGCACTTTTCGTTGCCACTGGTTGAACAAGTTCATCAATTATGGTCGTGCCGCGTTGCCGTTTTTTCGCAAAATAGGCTTCATTTTGAAATACTTGTTGGCGTTCACGAATTGTTCGGATATCATTTGTATAGCCGATCATCGTTGTTAACATTACAGTTTCGTGAGCCGTGATTGTTGTTTCTAATGCACTGAACCCACACGGAACTTTGTTGACGGTCGCTTGGGGACATCTCACTAAACTGGCAATTCCCTCCTGTTGAAAACGATGTGGAATTGTCAAAGTCGTATCTTGAGCAAAAATGACACTTGGATCAACAATTGTTGGTACGGTTTCACCTTTGCTCATACTCATATAAAAGTTCCCAGCAAACTCATCACTCAAACTGACCTCAGCTTCATCACTTGTCGATGCCCGGACTTTGAAGAGTGGAATCTTTGTTTCAACACCTGTGACATCCATCCAACTTCGCATTAAATTTGCCATGGTCTTATACGCTTCATGACTCACACCAGTTGGTAATAACATCGCCAATCCATCCAAAATTTCTAGTGTTTGTGGAGTGTTCGCTAAATTCACAATTCGCACTTCGCGCACTAATGCACCAAAGTTTTCTTCCGGCAAAGCATAGTACGTGACTTCAACTTGTAATTGGCGTGTCATATTTTTTTCAATAATTGTCACTTCATTGCGTTTAATCTGCATTTCTCGTTGATAATCATCACATTGATTATATGGTGAGAATGCCTCATAGCACTCACCATTGACTTTTACAAACGTTCGAAAGCCATTAATGTGTGTGTATTGATAGCCAAGATTTGCTGGTTGAAAATCGAGAATCGCACGGTCTTTATTTTCCAAACCAAAACTCGTAATTGCTTGACCACGATTGGCATAAAATGCCCAGATTGGGATCCCCTTTAAACCGGCAATTCCTGGCAGAAAGCTCGAAAAACTTTTTTGTTGATCATAATTATAAATTGTAAATGTTTCCTGTTCATACTGGTATGTTTTCATCTTTATCTCCCCATCATGTGATCCTAACTTATTCTTTTACTGCCCCCGCAGAAATGTTACTAATAATATGTTTTGAGAAAAATAGGAATGCAATCATAATCGGAAGTACCGAAATCGCAATTGCGAGGTATGTTGCACCGATATTTGCTGCCATATCTGTTGAAGCTTTTAATGAGCCCATCATTACTGGTAATGTAAATTTACTTGGCGACAATAGAACAACTAATGGTAAGATATATGAATTCCAAGCACCAATAAATGTTCCAATCGACATCGTTGCAATCCCAGGCATCATAATCGGAACTGCAATTTTATGGAAAATAGCTAACTCACTTGCTCCATCAATCCGTGCTGCTTCAACAATTGTTTTCGGTAAGACTGATTGTAAATACTGACGTAAGAAGAAGACGACAAACGGACTAGCAATTGCTGGAATAATCAAAGGAATATAACTATCAATTAGTCCCATTCCACTGATTAAATCATAAAAACCAATCAATCCCAGCTGCCCTGGAACCATCATCAAGACTAAAATAATCGTAAAGATAAAATTTTTCCCTTTGAAATCATAGATAGCAAAGCCATATGCTGTCAATGCTGAGAAATACCCTGATAGGAACGTAATTGAGCCTGCGACGAACAAACTATTAAATAACCCACGGAAAATATCGAAGTACCCACTCATAATTTCCCAGTTTTCAATTAGTGATGATCCTGGTAATAATGAGAATCCACTCATAATTTCTTGACTATTTCTCGTTGCATTCACCATCATCATATAAAACGGTACCATACAGGCAATCGCTAACAGCGTTAAAATAACATAGACAACTGCTTTTTTCGATTTAAACCACATTTACTTGTCCCCCTTTTTTTTGATATTGCTACGATACATTGTTTTAAAGATAAAGACTGATGAAATCGCAATAACAAAGAATAAACCATACGCAATCGCAGCTGCATAGCCAACATTATTATACTTAAAGGCGGTATTAAACAAATACATCACGACCGTATTTAACGCTCCAAACGGTGCTCCAATACCATCTGTTAATAAGAATGGAATGTCAAACATTTGGATTCCACCAATAAATGATGTCAATGCGACATACAATAAAATTGGTTTCAGTAATGGCAAGGTAATTTGGGTGAATACTTGCCACCGATTCGCACCATCGATATGTGCTGCCTCAAAGTATTCTTTCGAAATTCCTTGGACACCAGCCATTAAGACAATGAATGTGCTCCCAAACCACATCCAAGCACCAATAATTCCGACAACAATAATTGCTGTTCCTGGTTGTCCTAACCAGTTAATTTTGCTATCAATCAATCCCGCACTCATGAGCATTTGATTGAAACTTCCATATTGCCAATCAAGCAATGAACTAAATAAGAAAGCAACTGAAGTGGCAGCGATTAAATTCGGTAAATAGAAAATGGCACGATAGACTTTGAGCCCCTTCATCTTGTATTTAATATCCGAGAAGATGAGCATGAGGACAAAAGCTAAACTCATTTGTAAAACAATATTAATTCCCCACATTTTTAATGTATTCCCAAATGCATTATAAAACATCGGATCACTTAATAATTGTTGATAATTACTTAATCCATTGAAAATTGGTTCGCCATATCCAGCATAGTCGGTGAAGCTTAGCATTAAAGTCTTAATAATTGGATAAATACTAAATGTTAAAAAGACAATTAAAAATGGCATGATAAAGGCATAGCCTAAGAAATTTTCATTTTTCAATTTTTTACTTCTACTCATGAGACCAACTAACTTCTTACTTGTTCTTGTCGTTGTTGGTTGAACAATTAACTGCTCTTGCATCGTTTCTTTCATTTTCTCTTACCCCTTTGTGATTTTTGTAGCAGACGAGCTTCAACACTCGTCTCCTTTCTTGTCTAATTATTGTGGTACTGCAATTTTTGGATAGACTGATTTAACATTTTGATAGAAGTCCGCAAGGGCTTGTTCTTTCGTTTTTTCTCCG
>JTLC01000065.1 GCA_000798955.1 Firmicutes bacterium ZOR0006
CTTACGGAAGCGTTTGTTTGCTTTCCTTAAGGACAAGTATTATGATATCACTCACTCTCAATATCGTCAAGCTTTTTTTGAAAAAAGTTTAAAAAGTTTTTTAACCCTTTTTAGCCATAAAAAAAGCAAAGGTTTGCACCTCTGCTAGTTATGCTTTTTTAACGAATTCTGATTTCAATGACATTTCGCCAAATCCATCAATTCGACAATCGATATCATGATCTCCATCAACTAAACGGATGTTTTTTACTTTTGTTCCAATTTTTACAACTGAAGAACTACCTTTTACTTTTAAATCTTTGATTACTGTTACAGAATCACCATCTTGTAAAATATTACCATTCGCGTCACGTACAATTTTCACTTCTTCAGCAGCAGGTTCGATATCACTCCATTCATGTCCACACATTGGACAAATGTAAAGTGCACCATCTTGATATGTATACTCTGACCCACACTTAGGGCAATTTGGGAATTGTTCCATTATTTTTTTCCTCCTCAGTAGTCAATCACTTATTTTAATACGCTTTATTTTAACATGCAAAATTAGCTAAAACAATAATAGAATCATAATAAATTTGTGATGTTTGGAGTTTGAAATCTTACTAATTAAGATGTATTTTATTGACTTATTTATTTGTAATTTTTATACTTACTAAAATTACGATCATTATAGATGGTATGAAAATGGGGGTTATATATCCATGGATAAAGCGAAAATTACAGTAAGTAAATCATCACCACTTATCACAAAAGACATTGAGTATATTAGTACCAAAAAGGGAAAGGTATCATTAGCAAGCCAACATGCGCTTTGCCGTTGTGGACACAGTCATAACAAACCGCTTTGCGATGGCTCGCATATTCAAAATAAATTTGATGGCAAATGTCTTGTTCCCTGCAAATCAAGAAAGCATGCATATATGGGAAATAAGATTACAGTTTTTTATGATAGTAATTTATGTGGTCATATTGCTGAATGTGTTAACGGACTTCCATCTGTTTTCAATCCAGAGAAGATACAATGGATACAAGCGAAGAATGCTACACCAGAAGAACTTATTGAAGTGATTAAACGTTGCCCATCTGGTGCATTAACTTACAAATTAGAAAATCAGGACGAAGTTTCGAATTGGAATTCTGAATCAGCGATTTCAATAGTTGAAGGTGGCCCATATATAGTAAATAAAATTGAATTGTATGATGATCAACATTGCGCTAGTACAATGCTAAGTGATGATCATTATATTCTTTGTCGATGTGGTCAAAGTAAAAAGAAACCACTATGTGATGGAAGCCATCACCATATAAGTTTTGATGATTTATAAGCTATTCAGTGGAAAAGTAGTGTTATTTATTTAAATATCAGTGGGAAACTCCCTTTTACGCTATAATTTTTCGATTTTTGTGGTGATTTTTGGAACTTATATTATCAAAAAAACTAGTTAAGAAACTTTTTTCATAACTAGTTTTTTCGATTTTTGTGGAAAAGTCTAATGCTCTATGTAACATGCTCACTGCTGCTACTGCTCACAAAACAAAACAAGACGCCACTCCTTCTAGAATAACGTCCTGTTTCTTTTTTGTCTTCCGCAGTTGCTC
>JTLC01000066.1 GCA_000798955.1 Firmicutes bacterium ZOR0006
ACAAAAAAGAAACAGGACGTTATTCTAGAAGGAGTGACGTCTTGTTTTGTTTTGTGAGCAGTAGCAGCAGTGAGCACGTTACGAAAAATATGTGCTGAGCCTGGTTTTCAAACGAAGGAACCAAGGAAAATCACTTCTGAATGGCCAAAACATCAGGAGACATGAACGTGAAGCAGACGAACATGATCCGGATGTTTGGCAAAGAAGTGAACTTTATTACCTAAATTTTGGAAATATTAGTGGTTTTGTATAAAGACTTCAAATTAGAATTAAAATAAAAGCATGAATCACTTAAAAAGATTCATGCTTTTATTTTAAAATTCTTTAGGACTATATTCTAAATCAGCAAAAAGACGTTTTTTCTCTTTTTTTGTTAAATCACGCCACTGACCAGGTGGAAGGTTACCAAGAGTAATATTCATAATTCGTACGCGTTGTAATCGATATACATCATATCCGAGGGCTTCACACATTCTACGAATTTGGCGATTAAGTCCTTGGGTTAAAATAATATTGAATTCGTACTTTGAGAGTTGATGTACTTTACAAGGCAGTGTTTTAGTGCCGAGAATTTTAACACCAGCAGCCATTTCTTCTAAAAATTCGGGTGTAATTGGTTTATCAACAGATACAATGTATTCTTTTTCATGATTATTTTCAGCACGTAAAATTTCATTCACAATATCACCGTCATTCGTCAACAGGATAAGACCTTCTGATTCTTTATCAAGACGTCCGATATTATATACACGTAAAGGATGATTTACGAGATCGGCAATATTGCCTTTAACATTTTTTTCTGTTGTACTTGTAATTCCAACTGGTTTATTTAAGGCAATATAGACATAATTATTTGCCATATAAACTTGATTTCCATTCACACGAATGTCATCACCTGGTTGAACTTCATCACCAATTTTTGCTCTTCTACCATTGATTAGAACTTTATTTTCTTGAATGAGTTTGTCAGCTCCACGACGGGAAGCTATTCCAGACTCGCTGATAAATTTATTAATTCGCATAAAAAAACTCCTTTTTAGCAATCTTGCTTTCTTATCATAGGCAATTTTTAGTGAATTGACAAGGGGAATTTGTGTGAATGCAAAAAAAATTCAATGAGAGAGTGTTGTGAAGTGCAGATATACTAACAGTCGGTTGTATCCAAAAAAATCAAAATAGGATAAAATAGAAAGAGTATGATAAAGAGGGGGATTTGATGTATGAGTTTTCGAACGCAGATTGATTGGTGGATGCACGGTATTTTTATTGGTATGACTTTAATAGGCTTGATTGGAATGTACTTTTATAGTTTTTTAGCAATTGCTATTGGTGCACTCCTAGTACTTTGGCTAGGTCTTTACTTTAATACTAAGTATAGTTTAGAGGATGACGAACTTGTTTGTCAGTATGGTTTTTTTCGTCAAAAGGTAAAGTATTATAATATTACAACTATTGAAATGATTAATCATTTTTCGATTTCACCGGCTTTATCGGTACATCGACTTGCATTAACACAACGGAATAAAGGAAAGCGAAAAGCAGTATTGGAAATTTCACCAAAAAATCGTGAATTTTTCTTGAGTGAATTGCAGCAAAAAATTTGTGATAGCAAAAAGTAGGGTGAAATATGTACGTCAAATCAAAAATTGATTGGTGGATGCACATTATTTTTGTATTGATAAATGTAAGTATCACCAGTGGAATAGTTGTAGTTTTAGAAAGTGATATGAAATGGCTCCTAGTAGTACTAGGCGGTGGAATTACTATGGTAAATTGGATTTATTTTCAAACTGAATATATTTTGGAAGCAACTCAACTCATTATTCGAAGCGGACCATTTCGTGAACGAATTGCGTATACTGATATTGCATCAGCGCGTTTAACAGAGAATTGGTTGTCATCAATGGCATTATCAGTTGAACGAATTGAGATTAGGCAAAAAAATAAAAACTATATAATGGGTACAACACTTATTTCACCAAAGAATCGCGAAGTTTTTCTTCGTGAACTGCAACAAAAAATCAGTGAAAATCAGAAAAAATAACAAATTTACATTATAAATGAATGGGTTTTCATAGCATAAAATAATAAATTGATAAAGTCGTAATTGGAGTTGGTTATTCACTTGTTTTTTAACGAATGATTCGCTATGATAGTTTGGTAATAAAGGAGCTACTAAATTATGAAAGCAAAATTTGCATTGATTGGGACATTAGCTCTAGCAGTCGGTGGCTGGGTACTCTATGAGACAAGTAAACCAGCAGTTACAATTATGGTTCAAAACCAAACGGATCAACTGTTAACACATGTACGTTTAGAAGCGGGACCAGAGAGAAAAAAGAGCGAAACAATACCACTGGCACCTACTGAATCATTTAGTTGGAATTTTCGAGCAAAAGAAAAAAGTTACGTTCGTTTACAATACCAAACAATAACGCAACGTACGAACGATGTCATTATCTCGGGTTATTTAGAGTCACATTCGACCGGAATCATTAAAGTTATTGTTCGCGGTGAAAATGGGAAATACCATGTTAGTGTTAATCAATCAATTCGTCATTAAAAAAGGCCAAAACAGGAATATTCCTGCTTTGGCCTTTTTTTAAGTAAACCATTGCCAGAGTTGTAATTGCCAAATGAGTAATAATGAAGCGAAGAGGGCCTGTGAGTGTAACCAAAATTTAGAACCACCGATAGAAAACGTTTTAAAATGAAAAATGAATACAACTTTTATCAGGGCTTTCCCTAGCCAAGCTTTTGGTAAGGTGTCAGCTAGCAAGTGAGCAATAAAGCTAGCTGCAATCAGGCTACCAAGTAATTGTAAGGGGATTTGTAGCCAGGTCGTAGCCGCTAATTGAATAATGAAGTTGAAAAACCAAATTAAAAACAAGAAGAATGGATTGAAAGCTGAGTGACTAATGAAATTCCTATGTCCGTTTATACCACCCAAAAAGAAGCTTAGGTAGCGTTCACTCATATCAGGAGAGCGATAAAAGAAGAGACAAATATGGCGCATGCCTGGTAGCCAAAAACTACACCATAATAAGGCATCAATAATATTAATTAAACAGGCAGTGACGTAGTTAAGCAATGGTCCAAAGATAGGAATTTTCCAACTATGTAGACTTGTACCTTTGCGTATTTTCAAACCCATCGGAAGAAACCCAAGCGTGAGCCAGTGATACCAAGCTTTCTGGAGATGATGAATCCAATAAAAAAGGATGGAAATACTACAAGCAAATATAAATAATAGTAATAAAACAACAAAAATATCCATAAGTAATGTATAAGCCTCCAACACTCATTATACATTTTTTGTCACTTTGACACAAACTTCTAAAGATGTTTTCATTGCTTTTTTTTTCGAAAGTACGTAAACTAGTAACACACTTCTAACAGAAATGGGGGATGAAAATGCCACTGATTAGTTTGATTGTCCCGGTGTATAATGTTGCTCAGTACTTGCCAAGGTGTTTAGCGATGATTAGTAATCAAAAATTTTGCAATTTTGAAATTATTTTCATTAATGATGGATCAACTGATAATAGTGAACAAATTCTGGAAGCCTGGATAAAGAAACAGGATGATACCATGGAGATAACCATTATAAACCAAAAGAATCAGGGATTAGGAGCGGCAAGAAATCGTGGAATTGAAAAAGCAAAAGGTTCGTACTTTTGGTGTCTGGATAGTGATGACTTTATTACTGCAGATGCATTAAGCTATTTAGCAGATGCTATTCATACGTATCCTCATGTACAGATTTTTGGTTTTCAATATCGCGTTTGGCCACGACATCTTCGGGAACTGCGATGCTATGATCGTAATTATGGTACAAATTTAGACATCAGAGATATTAGTGCTTGTGATAAATTGATTCAACGTGAATTTTGGCAAAATCATAATTTTGAATTTCCCGAAGGATATTATTATGAAGATACGGGGATTATTCCAATTACAATCGATTTAGCACAATCAGTGCGTTATTTACCTCGCAATTTATATTATTATGAGGTAACTCGAG
This sequence comes from Firmicutes bacterium ZOR0006, assembly GCA_000798955.1. Lineage (GTDB taxonomy): Bacteria > Bacillota_I > Bacilli_A > Culicoidibacterales > ZOR0006 > ZOR0006. Next base: position 4,025 of record JTLC01000066.1, read on the forward strand.
AAGCAGCAATTACAAAGCGAACCCGTTATGAACGACTCCAAGACTTTATCAGTATGCAAAAGCGAATTTGTGATTACTACATTCAAACGAGACAATATGATAAGTTATCAGCATATGAGTATCAATGTATTCATACAATTATGGCAGATATCCTAGCACGGAATGTCAGCGCACCATCACCATTACGAGAACAAAATTTTAACGCAACTATGGAATTTTTTCAAACATATTTTCCGAATTGGCAAAGAAACCAACAACTTCAAAGGGAAAATAATGAAGAAAAAAAATGGATTTTAACAAGCATACCGCTTATGGAACTAGGAAAATATCATGAAATTCCAGAGCAAAATTATTTGTTATATACACAGGAGGAGTGAGTTTATGGATAATTATGAACAATTTTCAAAAATGAATGTTATTGAATCAATTGCAACACGCCGAAGTCTCTATGAATTGGATCATAAAATTAAAATTACGCCAAAACAGTTTCGAGATTTTATTGCTTTGGCGCAAACAAATGCCCCTTCACCGGTAAATTCGCAGTCAACACGCATAATTGTTTTAACTGATGCTGCTCATCAAAAACATTGGGATGAAGTAGAAAAAATTTTAGCTAACATTATTCCAAGTGAGAAATTTGCGCCGACAGCAACAAAATTAGCAAAATTTCGTGCAGCGTATGCAACAATTTTATTGTTTGAAGATGGAAATGTTGTCAATGACTTACAAAATAAATATCCATTATATGCTACTAAGTACCCGGATTGGGCACACCAAGCGAATGCAATGCTCCAATATGCCCTCTGGGTAGGGTTTGAATCAATGGGATTAGGGGTGTCAATTCAACATTACAATCCATTAATCGATGAAATGGTGCAGCAAAATTGGGGAGCACCTGCTACGTGGCAATTAATTACAGAAATGGTGGTTGGGAATCCATTGGTACCAGCAAAAGAGAAAATGATTTTACCGCTTACCGAGAGACTACAATTTATTGATACAATTGAATAAAATTTTTAAAAGTAGCGGAGTGGTTAGTATGGTAATGGATGATAATCTAAATCTGGAAGGATTCCCACGCCCTAGTTGGTATCAACATTATGGAAAGCGTAGTATTGATATTGTTTTAGTATTGATAATAGTCATGCTGACGTGGCCACTCATGGTAGTGTGTAGCGGAATAATTCGTTTAGATACTCCTGGACCAGTTTTATACCGCCAACAACGAATTGGTTATCGAGGTAAAATTTTCACATTGTATAAGTTCCGGACAATGATTGATCATGCAGATGACCAACAAGGAATCTTACAGGGACTAAATGAAGCCAGTGGACCATTTTTTAAAATTAAAGCTGATCCGCGTATTACGAAAAGTGGACATTGGCTACGAATGTATTCTGTAGATGAACTTCCACAATTGTGGAATGTCATAAAAGGTGATATGTCGCTTGTTGGACCACGTCCGATTTTGCAGCTTGAAATGGCTGAGTTTGAACCATGGATGTATGAACGGTTTCGGGTGAAACCAGGGATTACAGGATTGTGGCAAGTAACAGAACATAAAAACAACTTGGCTTTTTCAGATTGGATTAAACGTGATATTCGTTATGTCCAGGCTGAGAGTTTTCGGCTAGACTGGTGGATTTTATGGCAAACGCTCAAAGTCATTTGGAAACAAGAAAATGAATGAACAAGGAATATTTTCATGAAAACGTTCGCTTTTTTGAGTTTTATAAATAATAATCATTTAGTGTGAATTTTACGTTTGAAATATAACACATTGCTCATAACTAACTAAGCAAAAACCAAGGGTCATATGCTATAATATCTGAGTTTGAAAAAATTTAGAAAGAGGTGCCCATATGAATATTTTAATTATGTTGTTATGTATTGTTGTGATTTTGGCAGTTGCATATGCATTATCATCGAATCGGAAAGCGATTATGCTAAAAACAGTAGTTGTTGGTTTAATCTCTCAAATGCTATTAACAGTGTTTGTTTTAAAAACACCTATTGGTGCAAAAATTTTAGAAATGATTGCTATGGCAGTCAATCAAGTTGCCGAATACGGACTAGAAGGAGTTTCGTTCGTGTTTGGTGATCTTTCTTCAACAATGTTTGTTTTCGCTATTAATGTATTAGGATTAATTGTTTTTATGAGTGCGTTAATTTCGGTACTATATTATTTAGGAATTGTACCAGTAATGGTGAAATATGTAGGTGGTGGAATTGCCAAATTACTTGGAACATCAAAACCGGAAACATTCAACGCTGTCGCAAATACAGTATTAGGACAGACAGAAAGCCCACTATTGATTAAGCCGTATTTAGATAAATTGACACAATCAGAATTATTTGCTGTTATGGTTTCTGGAATGGGATCGGCAAGTGCTTCAATTTTAGTTGGTTATGCGATGCTTGGAATCCCAATGGAATTTTTACTTATTGCATTATTTACTGTTCCTTTCTCAACATTGATTATGGCAAAAATTATGATGCCAGCTACGAAAGAAGAGCTCGAACAAGAAGAGGAAGTTGAAATTGTTAAATCGGATGCAAAAAATATTTTTGATGCGATTGGTCAAGGAACAACGAATGGACTGTATCTTGCCTTAAATGTAGGTGCGTCATTAATTGCATTCATTGGTTTAATTGCGATTGTTAATGGTGTTTTGGGAATTTTTGGTCAAGATTTGAGCTCTGTATTAGGATTCTTATTTACACCTCTTGGATGGTTATTCAATATTCCATCAGAGGAAATCACGGTTTTTGCATCATTGATTGGTACGAAACTAAGTATTAACGAGTTTGTTGCTTTCAACCAAATGGGCGAACAACTTGCTCAACTTTCACCAAGAACAATTGCTATTTTAGCAACAGTTTTATGTAATTTTGCTAACATCTCAAGTATCGGGATTATGCTAGGTGGTTTTACTGCATTAGCACCAAATAGACGTGAAGATGTTGCACGCTTAGGCTTTAAAGCATTAATTGCAGCAACTTTAAGCTCGTTCTTAACAGGTGCTATTGTTGGATTATTCTTCTAAACTTACACACATCACATTTGTGGTGTGTTTTTTTATGTTGTTTTTGCTATAATAGGAAGAGAAAAGGTGATAATCATGCACTATGTGTATATGGTTCAGTGTCGGGACCAAACGCTCTATACTGGTTATACAACTAATCTATCACGGCGAATTCACGAACATAACACCAGCCCGAAAGGCGCAAAATATACACGAGTTCGTCGTCCGGTACGATTGGTCTATGCAAAAGCTTTTTTAACAAGACAAGCAGCATGTCAGTATGAGTACCAATTAAAAACTCTGACACGAAAACAAAAACAAGAAATAATCAAGCAGTTTTTGATAAGCTAAATTGATTAAAGTTTAAATCTAATTTAAAAAAAGAGGTGCAAGGAATGGCAGTATTAGTAACAGGTGGAATGGGTTATATTGGTAGCCACACAACCATTGCGTTGATTGAAGCAGGAAAAGAAGTAG
>JTLC01000067.1 GCA_000798955.1 Firmicutes bacterium ZOR0006
GTTTTGACCACGGCGGTCATCACGATCTTGGAAACGGCCACTTGGACGACGATCATCGCGGTTTTGACCACGGCGGTCATCACGATTTTGGAAACGATCACTTGGACGACGATCATTGCGGTTTTGACCACGGCGATCATCACGATCTTGGAAACGGCCACTTGGACGACGATCATCGTCTTCGTAAATACGAATTGGTTTATTTGCTCGCTCTGCTTTTTGTGCTGCTTTTTTGGCATCACGTTCCGCTTGGCGTTCAATTGCAATTTTGGCATCTTTTTTTGCTCGTGTCGCATCACGATCAACAATTTGTCCTTCGCGAACCTCTTTTTGCCGTAGCTTAATATCAAAAGCACGATCATATTTTTTTAAGAAACTTGCTTCATTTTCTGCCACAATTGAAATACACGTTCCGTGAGCATGTCCACGGGCGCTGCGACCAGCACGGTGTAAATACTCACTTGCCAGCAATGGCATATCAAGGTTGAAAACATGAGTGATACCAGCAATATCTAATCCGCGGGCAGATAAATCAGAAGAAATTAAAATTTGGACTGACCCATCACGGAAAGCATCAAGAGCGGCTTTGCGTTCTTCTTTTTCAAGCGTACCGTAAATGCTTGCTGTTTTAAAGTGGTGGTAATTGAGCTTTTCAGTAATATCATCAACTGAATCCCCAGTATTAATAAATACCAGCGCTTTTTTCGGTTGCGTTGCAGCTAAGACTTTACGTAACGTCGCAAATTTTTCACGGCGATCACACGTCACATAAAAGTGTTCGATATTTGGGTTAACTGCTGAGCGAATATTTCCTTGTTGGAAAATTGTCGGGCTTTGGAGTAATTTCTTGGCCATAGCCATTGTTTTTTCACCAATTGTTGCCGAAAACACGAGTACTTGCCGGCTCTTTAACGTTGCTTTGATAATTGCTTCAATTGTTTTCGCATTCGTATTTTCTAATAAGTTATCGGCTTCATCTAAAATAATTGTCTGTAATGTATGAGCAGTGACTTTTTTCTTTTTGATCAAATCATGGACACGACCAGGAGTACCAACTAAGATTTGCGGCTTTTGTAATTTTAAGCGTTCAATTTGTTTGTTGACGTTAGCATCACCAATTAAGGGTACACTTTTTAAAGCAATACCACTATTTTCCGCTAATAATTGAATTTGGTGATGAATTTGCATCACAAGTTCATGAGTTGGCGCTAAAATTAAGGCTTGTTGCGTTTTGGCAGTCACATCCAGACGCATAAATAAAGGTAAAACGAAAGCGAGTGTTTTTCCGCTTCCAGTATGTGCTTGGGCAATGACGTCATTACCACTTAAAATCGCATCAGCACTTTGTGATTGGACCCAAGTTGGGGCACTAATCTCTTGCTTTTCTAATGCTGTTACCAATTCATTTTGGTAACCTAATTCAATAAATGTTTGTGTTTGTTCCATTCGAAACCCTACTTTCAATTTTGCAATCTCTGCTCATTATCATACACTTTTTTCAAGGGAATGAATAGCCACAACCACATGTTTCTGATAAAATAAACGAAAGAAAAAGGAAATAAGGGGAATAAAGATGGAAAAAGTCATACAATACCTTGGGAAACACACCGCCTATATCCCAGAAAATAAAGAACGTAACGAACCAAACATCGGGATTGTCATCGGCAGTGAAGCGAGTTTATTAGTTGATGCTGGGAGTAGTATCGCGCACTTTGAACGAATTGAAGAGACATTAGAAGCACACGAACTCGCATGTCCGCGGCAAATTGTGCTTACGCATTACCACTGGGATCACTGTTTTGCCGCCACATATTACGAAAGTGTCCTCTATGCTCAAAATCTAACAGCAGCAAAATTAGAATATATGCACACTTGGCGATTAGATGATGCACATTTATTGCAACTTCGTCAAAATGGCGATGTATCCAATTGGAGTGAACAAATGATTCAAAAATATGTTCCAGGACGCGAACATTTACGAGTGAAGCAAGCCGATATCGTCTTCAATGATGGTTTAACATTTGCTTTAGGAAGTGTGCAAGCGCAAGCGATTCATGTTGGTGGAAGTCACACGAATGATAGTACGTTAGTCTATGTTCCCGAAGATAAAGTATTATTTTTGGGTGATAGTTTGTACAGCAGTCGTGGTGCCTATAAACGCGAGCACTTACAGCCACTTTTAGCCAAAATTCAAAGCTTAGATGTTGAACAGGCATTACTTTCTCATCGTGAGCCGTTTAATCGACAAGAATTCCAAGCATATTTACAGTTGTTTAGTGACCTGGAAAGATTGGTTGGTGACTTAGATGTTCATATCCAAGCGCATCGGAAATTCCAAGCAACATATAATCGAAAACCAACTCCAGATGAATTTTACATTTTACGTGGATTCGTCGGGGGTAATATCGCAAAACGTGATCAAGAGACAGACTAGCAGACACATGCAGCACTGTGATACTGACAGCAGGAAGTGAATAACATGACACCAGTAAAAAAACTACGAACATTTCAAGAAGCTAAGCAAGGCACAACTGATTATTTTCGGAATATCCGCGAAACAGTCACGTTTCATGCCGGCTTACCAAAATGGCAACGACGGTTAATGAGTTTCTTTGCCATCAATACAATCTATAGCTTTCTTTTATTATTAGCGAATAGCCAGTATCAGAGTGAATGGATTCAGTTACAAGAAATATTTATTCTTTGCGTTTTTGTCGTCGAGTATGGCGTGAAAATTTACCTTTCTCCAAATCGCTGGCGATACATTTTTTCATTTTTTGGTATCATTGACTTGCTTTCAACATTACCAATTATTGCTCCCGTATTCCGACAACTCCAACTCACACAAATGTTTCAAGGGTTACAAGTGTTGACAGGGCTACGGGTATTGAAATTTATTCGTATCATTTTTACGATTAAAATCAAACATCAAAAACCGGATGAAAACAGTCGAATTATTATTCATGCGATTCGCCAAGAACGTGAACTGCTCGTAAAAACCGCGAGTGTCATCGTGAGCTTAGCAATTACTGGCGCAATTTTAGTGTATGCTGTTGAAAGTCCAGTACAGCCAGATAAATTTACCAACCTTTTTGATGCTTTTTGGTGGGCATTTATCACCTTTACAACCGTCGGCTATTGGGACATCTATCCCATTACAATTTTTGGTCGCCTCATTGCAATGGGATTATCAGTCTTAGGAATAGCCATGTTTGCAATTCCAACAACAGTGATTAGCTCGTCACTCATCAATCGCTATGCCAATAAAAACCAAGGGAGCGTAGAACAAACGCTCACAGCCAAATTAGATGAGATTGATACCCTCAAAGCTCAAGGACGACTAAATGAAATCGAATACCAAGCACAAAGAACGAAAATTCTAAGCGCTGACCATGGTTTTACGAACTAAGAATAAAAGGTAAAATCACTTTCGACTGACCAGAAAATCTTGAGCGATTAGAACAAGAAAATTCAAATTGATCAAGATGTCTGGCA
>JTLC01000068.1 GCA_000798955.1 Firmicutes bacterium ZOR0006
GATTTTGTTTATATTGGAGAAATTTCAAAAGAAAGAAACTTACATTTACTGCTAGAAAATATGATTGAAAATCAATATACATTTTTATTTATTGGTAGAATTGAAGAAGAATTATTTGAAAAATATAAAAAATATAAACAATTTACTTTTTTGGGATTGATTCCACAAAAAGAAATACCATTCTATGCTAAACAGGCAGAATATGCACTAAATTTGATACCAAATATTGAGCCATATAATCAACAAACATCAACAAAATTATTAGAGTATTGTGCATTGGGTTTAAAAATAGTGAGCAGTAAATATTACTGGGTTGAACAATTTGAAAAAAATAGAAATGCACAATTTTATTATTTTGATTATCAAAAATTTAATTTTATAGGAATTGAGAAATTTAATTTTGTTACTCCTGATGTGAAGGACTTAGAGTGGAATACATTACTAAGTAAAACACCATTGTTAGAAATTTTGAAAGAGTTGGAGAAGAAAGTTGATGAGTAAACCACCGTACTTTTCCGTTATTGTTCCAGCATATAATGTTCAAGACTTGTTAGAACACGGGATTAAAACGCTAACAGAACATCAAGGTGATTTCGAAGACTATGAAATTATTGTCATTAATGATGGTTCAACTGATAATACTAAATTAGTTGCTGAGAAATTGGCGAGTAAAGATAATAAAATTAAAATAATAAACCAAGAAAATAAGGGAGCAGGAGTAGCTAGAAATGTAGGTATAAAAAATGCAAAAGGTGAATATATCGTTTTTTTAGATCCTGATGACTACTTTTCTGATAATGTATTATTTGAAAATTACCAGATATTGAAGAACCATAATGATGAACTAAATCTACTCATCTATGGATATATTGTTGAAAACTACAAGTTTGAAAAATTAATTACTTCAACGTGTAAACAATTGGAAACAAAGATACTCGAGACTAAAGAAGAGTTCAGACAATATTTCACAGAAATTGTCGATAATCACTTTTGCAATCAAATTTGGACAAAAATATATAAAAGACAATACTTAATTGATAATAAATGTCAATTCAATTCATATAAACAAGGCGAAGATTTAGCTTTTAATATTGATGTATATATGAATTTAGAAAAAGTATTAATAAGTAATAAAATATATTATCACTATGTAAGAACTGAAAAAGAAACAGCGATGTCTGTATTCAACGAGAATCAATATGATATCGATAAGAAAATCAATAATTTATTTTATAATCTAGTAAATTATTGGAGTGAAGATCAAAAAATAGATGGAATTTATAGGCGGAATGCTCTAAATTATTATATTAATACTTCACAAAGTTTTTTTTCTCCGAAATGTAAATGGAATAAACAACAAAAAAAATTAAAAATAGCAAATATGCGCAGAGAAATAAAAAATCAAATGCCAAATCTGAAATTATCTGATTTCAAAAAAAAAGCTCATAAAATAGATTGTTTAGCATATTTATATTTTCCAAATTTTTTATTATATGGCTATTTAGGTATGCGATTTAAAATTATGAAATAGAGGAATCAAAATGAAAAATATAGCAGTACTACATATTTCCAATATTAAAAATTATGGAAGTAGCATGATGGCGGTTAATTTAATAACGTATTTAAATAGAAAATTTCCAAATAGTACTTTTTACGTGGATAATTTTAAACAGCAAGAAGTAGTAGGTTTGAAAATTCAATCTGGAATTGATAATATAGAATCAATTTATAAAAGCAAACCAGAAATAAAAAACAAGCTAGATATTATTAAGAATACAACTGAAATGGCAAAAATTGTAAAAGATAAAAATATAGATGCAGTTATAATTGTTGGTGGAGATGATATATCGGAATACTATGGGGTTAAATTACTTTTACTAGGTATTTTTGAAAAATATCTTATTTCTAAAAAAGCACCAGTTATTTTAGCAGGTCAAAGTCTAGGTCCTTTTCATAGTTGGCGGATTCCATTCATGAAAAAAGCTTTGAAGAATTTCACAATAATTAGTCGCGATCAGGATTGCTATAATTATGTAACAAATGATTTAAATAATGAATGTTTTAATTCTCGTGATTTAGCATTTTTAGATTTACCAATGCAAAAAGAGGAAAACTCAGAAAATTTTAAATATCTTAATAAATATAATCTAGTTAACAAAGAGTATATTACTATTGTTGCATCTGGTCTTTGGAAGTGGTACACAGATAGTCATGAAAGTTATTTAAACAATCAAGTTAGTATAATTAAAAAGTTAATCTCAAGAGGCAATCATATTGTTGTATTGGCACATGTACTAGCACCCGATCATGTTTCAGATGTTCACGTAATTAATGATATTGTGAAAAAACTTTCGACAGAAGAGATGCAAAAAGTTGCTATTATTACAGAAGAAATGACACCATTACAAGCTCGTGTAATTTTAGGGCAAGGGAAATTAACAATCACAGGCCGTATGCATGCAGCAGTTTCAACATTCCAAATGAATAAACCAGCTATTTCACTCTCGTATAGTGTTAAATATGCAGGGGTAATTGGTAAGGGATTAAATATGCAAAATCTGATTGTTGATAGTGATATTAAAAACAATAAACATAAATGGGATCAAGAAAAAATTGTCGATGAGGTTTTAGAAAAAGTAGAGTATATTACTACAAATTACGATGAAATTCAAAAGACAATTAAAATAAATGTTCAAAAATCAGCAGAGCTAGCGAATCAATCATTAGCATATATTGCTGAACAAATATAAGGAGAAACTATGGAGCGCCAAACAGCAATTGATATTATTGGATTAGAGCAATGTACAAGTTGTTATGGTTGTGATAACGCCTGTCCACATGGAGCAATTGATATGACTGTGACAACTGGAGGTTTTATTAAGCCAGTAATTAATGAAGCTTGTACAAATTGCAAAGCTTGCCAAAAATTTTGTCCAGTTATTCAAGGTAATGACCGCTCGAAATTTAATTTGAAAGAAAATTTATTTTATGCCGCAAAATCTAAAAATCAAGCAATTCAATTAGCTAGCTCATCAGGAGGAATTTTTACCGAATTATCAGAAGCTATTCTTGATGAGGGGGGAGTAGTTGTTGGTGTTGGCTGGAAAGAAGATTTGCGATTAGAACATAAAATTATTTCTAGTAAGGAAGAATTGGCTTTGTTACGTGGATCAAAATATTTACAAAGTGAAGTTGGGAATGTTTATAAAGAGGTTCGCAAAGAATTGAGATCAGGGAAGAAAGTGTTATTTTCAGGCGTACCATGCCAAGTTGCAGCTATGAATTTATTTGTGAAAGATAATCCCAATTTGATAACTGTTGATGTGGTGTGCCATGGCACACCATCATATAAACCATTTGAAGCCTATGTAAAGCAAGAGTTTGGTTCTAAGGAAGCAGTAGATACTGTAAATTTTCGAGATAAAGAAACAGGTTGGGAAACTTTTAGTGTTAAATACGTTAAAGATGGGAACGTATTAAAATCAGAACAAGCTTACTATGATTCGAATTTTTGGGGATTTGTGAAAGATTATTATTTAAATTCAGCTTGTTATGACTGTAAGTTTGCAGAAGAACGTCCAGGAGATATTACATTAGGCGATTTTTGGGGAATCAAGCGTGAACTTCATGATAAAAAAGGGGTCACTGTTACTAAAATTAATACTGAAAAAGGTAAACAGTTATATAATTGTCTAGATATATACTCAGTCGCAACTACAAAAGAAGAATCAACAAAACAAGCAGGATTTAAAGGTGCCATAACTAATTATCCAAAAGAAAGTTATCAAAAAATCAGAGAAATTATGGAAAAAAATTCGGAATTTAAATTTTCTGATATAAGTCCGTATATTGAGTTTGCTAAAAAGCCAACATTTCTACAAAAAGTGATTAGGAAAATAAAAAATATTGTGAAAGTGCTGATTTTTCGATGATTAAAAAATTTGGTATTTATTTATTAGGAGAATTTGGCACGAAAATATTGAGCTTTTTAATGGTGCCACTATACACAAGTTTACTTTTACCAAATGAGTTTGGTTTATATGATTATTGGGGAACAATTATTGGCCTGATTTCAGCTATTGTTGGGCTTGAATTTTTTCGAACAGTTTATACAAAATTATTGGAATATAAGCATGATGTAAAGTTGACTAAAAAATATATTTCAGTTGCTGTGCAATTTCTAGGTGTACAGATATTAGTAGCAATTCTTGTTTGTTGTATACTATATTTTATTATTCCAGAATATGCAGTATTTATTTCACTAATTATAGGCTTATCAATGGTAGGATCGTTTTTTAGTAGTTTGGCACGAGGAATTGAGAAAAATTCAATCATGGCTACGAGTGGAATTATTCAAACGTTTTTTACTTTATCGGCAACAATTATCTTACTGTATACAACAAATTTTCAAGATAATGTTGCAGTATTATTTATTGGACAAATTACTGGTATGAGTGTAAGTAATATTTATTATTTTGTTATTCTTAATTTCAGACTCCAGTTATTCAATAATTTAAGTTTGAAACTATATACCAAAAAAACATATTATCAAATTTTACGATTTTCACTACCATTAATTCCTTCTACCATTAGTTGGTGGGTTATGAATGTATCTGATCGTTTTATAATCGTAAATTATTTAGGCGATGCAAGCAACGGAATTTATGCAATGGCATATAAATTTCCATCGCTATTAATGATGATCAACAATATTATTGCAATGGTTTGGCAAGATGAAGCAATCTTAACTCATAAAAATGATGATAAGCAAAAATACTATACAAAACAATTGCAACGTTTTGTGATATTACAATTTAGTGCATTAATTATTTTTATGATTGGTTTTAAAATTTTTGCACCATTGTTTTTATATGGTGACTTTATTCAAGCAATGAACATTGTTCCAATACTTGCACTATCTGTTGTTTTTTCTGGGGTTGCATCTTTTTATGGATCGTTCTATTTGTCAACTGGTCGAACGAGTGGAGCATTTTCAACTTCTGTCTATGGTGCAATTGTAAATATTGTTTTTAATTTCACATTAGTACAAGTAATTGGCTTATATGCTGCAGCAATTTCTACAGTGCTATCTTTTATGGTGATGGCCTTTATTCGTGTATTTGAATTTAAAAAAGAATTAGGAATTCAATTCCCGTGGATTGCAACAACGACAGGGATGATAGCTTTTATAGGACTGTACTTTTTAATTTATTGAAAAAAGTAGTGAAATAGACAACATCGTCTGTTGATTCAATACATCTCTATGGAGGTGTATTGCCATCAATAGGTGAAGGGGAATGAGTTATGCAATTTAAAGTATATGAAGTAACGTCTGAAGTGAAAGAAAGAATTTTAACATCACAACAGAAGCAAAATATTGAAATTATCTTTAACGATCTAATCGGTGAGCAAGTACATACAAGTCATTTGAAAAGAATGTGTATTCTACCTCAAAACAAGCAAACAAATGAAGCTGTTTTATATGATTATAATAACAACAAAGATAATTACGATTTCACAAAAATAGCTGAAAAATTATTAGAATCAGAGTTAACTAAAAGAGGGAGTAGAAGTAAAAATATATCAGAAGGATTTTTATTTATCAAAAAAGAGAGAGAGAAACTCTTTTTAATAAAGATAGAAAAAACTGATATAGTTGATACTGAAACGTTTGAAAAAAGAAATGAGCTAGGTACAGATAAAAATTATTATAAAGTCTGTGTTTTTAATAATAATTACGATAATATAGTTATCATCGATAAGAACAAGCAAGTTGCTAAATATTGGTATAGTGAGTTTCTTGATTTAGAATTTCAACGTAATGATGAAGATAATACATTTGAATTAATTGAACTGATAGAAAATAATCAAATTTTTTCGGATGAAATAAAACAGTCTGATAGATATTCAGAAATAATACAATGTACAAAAGAATATATTTTTTCAAATAGTGAGTTTGATAAAAGTGAGTTATATTCGTCAATAAAAAAGTGTACCACTTGCTATGAAAATAGTAGACCACTTTTGCTAATAAAAAAGTAGGCCACTTATATTTAA
>JTLC01000007.1 GCA_000798955.1 Firmicutes bacterium ZOR0006
GCATTCAAAATCGAACTTAATAACATTGTATAATCAATCAAATAAATGGTATTGGAAAATAGTGCAATTTGTTATTCCAATTTAGGATTATTTCTATTATACATAAAAACAAAATTAAATTGTAGCACTGACAAAAAAATAAAAGCACTCTCGTGCTTTCGTTTAATCAATTAATTCTAAATAACGGACTTTATTGAGACTACTCAAATATAAGCGACACATTTTTCCTTGAAACATATTGCGAAAACGTTCTAATACCATTCGTCGCGTTGCTGCATGCTCTTGAACAAACTCAACATCATTGTATTTTTCATCCCCCATACCAATTGCTAACCATAGTGGGCGAATTGGCATAAAGTATTGACGTGGATGGCCCGAAATTTTATGTGATTCAATAACTAAGTTTCCATCAAGCATGTCGATCGCATCAATTTCTACTTTTACTGTTTTAATAATCATCTTTACTCCCCCTTTATTACAATTTGATTATAACATTTACTTTCGAAAATTACTATATTGTTTTACTTACTTTTCCATGATTACATCCGTTACTTAACGCTGGTGCAAGCGCCATTCCCAAAGTCGGAATGCTTGATCAGCAATCAAGGCCATCAGTGCAATTGGAATTGTACCTTGTAAAATCAGCACAAGATTTTGCGAACGTAATCCTAAAATAATTGGTAATCCCAGACCACCACTTCCTGCTGCCGCTCCAATGGTCACGGCACTGATGCTGATAATGACTGCCGTTCGCAATCCAGCAAGAATAATCGGTAGTGCGAGCGGAAATTTTACAGACCAAATTTGTTGCCACCGATTCATTCCCATTCCTTTGGCCGCATCAATCACTGCAGGATCAACTTGTTCAAAGCCAGTTAATGTATTTTGCATCACTGGTAAAATCCCATAAATAGCCACACCGATAATGACGGCCCTATTGCCATATCCAAGTAATGGTACGATAAGTGCAATAATTGCGACCGTTGGGAACGACTGAAAAATTGTTCCTAACTGTTGGAGTAATGGCCTTACTTGTCGTGTTGAATCAAACTCCTCACTAATCGCGATAGCAATACCAACACTTAAAGCAATGCCAACTGTAATACTCACAAGTTGCACATGTTCGCGAAACAGTGTCCAAAGCTCGGTGCGCTGAACGAAAATACTTGATCCTGTTGGGAGCCACGCTTGTAACACTTGTTCAATCCCCTGATAATTCCAGAGAAAAATCACGAGCAAACTTATTAAAGTAGCTAAGCCTATAATTTTTTTCCTCATCCATTCTCACCCACTTGCTGTAGCACTGCTTGCAATTGGTGGAACGTAATCATTCCACATGGCTGTCGTCTAGTATCGATTACAGTCAAAGTATCAACACCCCATTGAATCATTTGTGCTAAAGCTTGTTTTAAGTTTGCCTGAAGTGGGATGCTCACATACTCAAATTGTGGCGAACTCGCTATCGGCTGATAATAATCCTGAACTTGAAATTTTGCTAATAAGTTGACGCCAAAACTATATCCGATAAATTCGGTAACAAATGGTGTTTCTGGTTGCAATAAAAGTGTCTGTGGCGTTGCTTTTTGAATTAACTTTCCTTCTTTCATAATTGCAATTGAATCTCCGAGTGCTAATGCCTCTTCAATATCATGCGTCACAAAAATCACTGTTTTTTTGAGTTCTCGTTGGATTTCTAAAAACGCCTCCTGCAAATTCCAGCGTGTTTGTGGATCAACTGCACTAAATGGCTCATCCATGAGTAAAACCGGAGGATCAGCAATGAGTGCCCGTGCGACACCTACACGTTGTGCTTGTCCTCCTGATAATTCATGGGGGTATTTTTTCAAGTATGACTGGGGCAAATGCACTAAATTCATCATTTCCTGGCTTCGCTGTTGTATCCAAGAACGTTCTTTTTTTAATAATTTCGGGACAATTGCTAAGTTTTGTTCAACTGTATAATGTGGGAACAGTCCAACATTTTGAATCACATAGCCAATATGTCGTCGTAATTGAACCTCATCTTGATCTGTAATCTTTTGATTATTGATTGCAATTTCACCTTCGCTCGTCGGTATCATCCGATTCAACATCCGTAACAATGTTGACTTTCCACAACCTGAGGGGCCTATTAATGTACATAACTCGCCTGCTTCAACTTGAAAGCTCACATCAATCACCGCATGCTGTGAATCATATACTTTTGTAACGTTTTTGAGCGTAATCATAGCCTATTTTCCCCCATTCTAAAACTAAATTTACCAATAATGTTAAAGTAACCACTGTTAATGAACCAAGTAATATTAATTCTGGTGCTGATTGTGCTAATCCCAAGAAGATGAGGTTTCCGAGTCCACCACCGCCAATAAGTCCTGCTAAAATTGTATTCCCCATCGCTTGTGTAACCGTAATTCTCACACCAGCAATAATTACTGGCACTGCGAGTGGTAAAGTAACTTGTTGAAAAATTTGTCGTTGGCTCATGCCTAATCCTTTTGCTGCTTCAAGCACTTCATTTGCTACCGTTCTTAATCCACTCACCGTATTGATAACCATTGGTAATAATCCATAACACACGAGAGCAATAAATGCTGGGAACCAACCGACTCCCCGAATACCAAACTGTGCTAAAATTGGCCATTGTTGACTCAAGAAAGTGAGTGGTATCATTAACATTCCTAATAAAGCAATCGTGGGAATAACCTGTAAAATATTAATGACAACCATAATCATTGCTTCAAACTGTGGCCACTGATAAATAATTAGCCCTAACCCAATACCAAAAATGATAACAATCGCCGTTGCTCCTAATGCTAGTATCAAATGCTGCGTAATAGCTGTTCCATACGTCGTGACTTTTAATTGGTACTCTTGGTAGAGTCCGAGCTGACTAAAGTTTGCAAAAAGAAAAATGACAATCATCCCCCCTACAAATATAAATATTGTCATGATTCGCCAACTTATTTTCGGCCAAGGAATCAGTTGAAAATATACATAACTCCCTAGTAAAAACAACCAAAAACCACTCGCAAAACTCAATCGTTCTGCCGTTGTATAACTCGCTAGTTCATGTAAGTACTGACTTAGACCTTGAAAAACGAGCAAAATAGCAACCAACCAAAAACCCGCTTGCCAAATAACTAGCCTCGGTAACCGTAGCCAAGTTATAGCTATCAAGCAAATAAGTACAATCACAATCACTCCTGCTAATTGTGGTGTTAGATCAAATAATGATACTCCTTCTCCCGCCTGAATCCGATTCTTGCTCACAGTTACAATCGGTAGCAAAAAAAGGGATATACCCATCAACAGACTCGCTAACAGTGGTAACTGATAGAATTTCCGCATTTGTATCCCTCTTTTCCTTATTGAATAAAGCCGTTTTCAGCTAAGTATGCTGCTGCAACATCTTTGGGATTCTCACCATCAAATGCAACTTGAGCATTCATTTTTTGTAAATTTTCTTGGCTTAATGACTCAAATAGTGGTTGCAAGAGTGTTTCAACTTCTGGATGAACTGTTAACATTTCCTCACGAATAACAGCAGTTGGTGCATAAACTGGTGGGACACTTTTTTCATCCGCTAACACCACCATCTCGAGCTTATCTAAAGAACCATCAGTCGCATACACAAGTGAAAAATTCACTCCATTTTGCCCCTCTGACAATGCTTTCAACATTTGAGCCGTATTTCCATCTTGTAGCTGAATCATCTGATCGTCAGTCAGTTGAAATCCATACGCTTCCTCGAGACCAACGAGTCCACGTTTCCCTTGTGCAAATGTTGTCGATGTAATAAATTTTACCGGTTTATCAGCATTCACATAAGCAGCAAAATCTGCTACAGTTTCCAAGCCTTGTTCCTGTGCAAATGTTTTTGTCACAGCAATTGCTTCAGTATTATTCGCTGGTGCTGGTGTTAGCCAAATCAATTGATTTGTTTCAGCATCTAATTGTTTAATTAATTCATACCCAGCTACTGGATCTGACCACGTTGTTGGATTGGTATCTGCAAAATAACGTTCACCACTTCCAGTGTAGTCTACCGTTAAATCAACTTCGCCACTGACAAGTGCATTGCGTAAAATTGAAATTTCAGCAAATTGTGTTTGATCAACAACTGGAATCTCATTTGCTTGCAACAACTGAACAATCAGTTGCCCAATAACTCCTCCCTCAGTATCCACTGCTGTTGCCACAGTAATTGGCTCTGCTGCCGTTTCTTCAAGTGATGTTGACGGCGTCGCACACCCTCCAAGTACTAGTGCGCTCATCAACACTGCAATTGTCCAAATTTTTGTTGTGCGATATTTCATAGTTTTCCCCCTCAAATTTGACTAAATTTTATTCATCATATCCAACCCTTCTTCTCACGTCAATCACTTGAAAGGAAATACATTTAAGTTTATTGTTATCTTCATAAAAAATTTCATCACTAAAACAAAAAAAACGTCTCAGTTTCCTGAGACGTTTTACATTGTTATTTATGCTTGAATTGCTTTTGCGACAAATCCATTCGTTTGTGCTAATAAGGCGTGTGCTTGGTCCGCACCAACACCTGCTAAAATCATTACAATAGCTACTTTTGGTTTTTGCTCTGCTTGTGCTAATGTTGCCTCTGCTGTTGCATAATCACAGTCAGTCGCATCCATGACAATTTTCTTTGCTCGCTCAACCAACTTTAGGTTTGTTAATTGAACATCAACCATTAAGTTATTGAAGACTTTCCCAATTCCAACCATTGTTGCTGTAGAAATCATATTTAAAACAAGCTTTTGTGCCGTTCCCGCCTTTAAACGTGTTGATCCGGTAACAACTTCTGGTCCCGCATCCACTTCAATTTTGGCATGCATTGCATAGTCGCTAATTTTGGCATTTTTGTTACAACTTACTGCTACTGTTTTTGCACCAAGTTCGTTTGCATACACTAAACCACCAATTACATATGGTGTCCGCCCACTAGCAGCAATGCCAACGACAGTATCATTTGCTGTCAATTGAATTGATTTTAAATCAGCAACTGCAAGTTCTTCACTATCTTCTGCACCTTCAACAGCTTTCACGAAAGCAGCTTCACCACCAGCAATTAACCCAACAACTTCTTCAGGAGCTGTTCCGTATGTCGGTGGACACTCAACTGCATCTAATACACCAAGTCGCCCGCTTGTACCAGCACCGAGATAAATAATACGTCCGCCGGCGTTAAATGACGCGATTGTTGCCTGTACTGCTTTTTCAATTTCTCCAAGTTGCTCACGAACTGCAATCGCAACACCTTGATCTTCTTCATTCATCACTTCTAAAAATTGACGCGTGCTCATTTGATCAAGATTCATAGTTTTACTATTCCGCGTTTCTGTCGTTAATGATTTTAAATCGATTGTCATCTCTATCCCTCATATCTTTAAAGTCTCTATATTATCTGTTTATCTTATTTTGTATGCTCTTACAGTATAACTTTTTTCAGGGGTGGTGAAAATATTTTTTCATAACTTGGAAAAAAATTGCAATATTTTTTCATATTTTGGAATAAAATCAACTATTTATGGTCGCGTTGCTGCTTCTAATTCGGCTAAATAAGCCATAGCTTCCGCTTGATTTTTGCCACACATTTCTTCATCGGGGAACAAATCATGGCAAACTTGTGGCCGCTCAGCTTTGCCAAATAAGAGACATAAATTATCAGCTGTTAGTTGAATACAGCGCGTACCTGCCGGCTTACCATGAGGCATTCCTGGAATTGGTGTTGAAATTGACGGTGCAATACAACACGCTCCACATCCTAAACGACATTCCATTTCTCATCACTCCTTCGCTCGTATGATTGTACCGAATAATAGCTTGTTATTACAAGCACGTCACGATGAAAAATAAAAAAACTTCCCTGAAAAATAATTTCGGGAAGTTTTTGTCTATGTATTCGTTGTTTGTTTTTTGACAAGTTTTTTACTTTTATAGAGTACAAATACAAGCAGGCGATATGTCAATGGTGTCAGCCCTCTGTACAATATTTTTTGTGATTTCACGCGGAAGAGTGTTTCATCTTGCCAATACTTATTTTTTCGCCAACGCGGATAATATTTATTGACTAAATCCCAATGTTTTTTCGTTGCATAATGAACATATTGATAATCTGGACTTTTCATCAATCGACCATATGAAGCAAATAACAAATGTCGCGCAAAACTATATTCAATTTCTGCTTCGTATTGCTTTAATAAGTTGCGCTTCTTATACCATTCGCGAATACCAAGCATCACATCTTCAATTTCCATGATCCGTTCGGAAAATTCTTGCATAATTGAACTTTCGCGTTGGCGATAATAAAAACCAGCCGTTGGTACATAGGCAATTTTTTGCAAATATGGATAGATTCGATAGAAAAAGGCCACATCTTCATACAATAAGCCAACAGGAAATTGTAATTGTAATTTATCTAACACGCTTTTACGAAACAATTTATTTTGTGCCATCGGAAATGTTGAGAGTAAATATTTCGGATAATCTGGCAGTTGTTGTGAAATGCTGCCAGTAAAGTCCGCACCTTTGACAATTGCTTCATGATCAGGATACACATACGTAATATCCGTGCAAACCAAATCCGCTTTTGTGGCTTGAGCCGCTTCCAGTAACTGCTCATAATACTCAGGTGCAACCCAGTCATCACTATCCATAAAGGCAACGTATTCACCTTGTGCACGTTTCAGCCCAAAATTACGTGCATCTGACAAGCCACCATTTGGTTTTTGGTAATAGGTAAATGCCTCATGTTCTTGGGCAAATTGTTTTGCTTGTGACCCACTTGCATCGGTACTACCATCATCAATCAATAAATATTCAATTCCTTCTTGTACTTGTTGTGCTAATGATTGTAGACACGCTGCTAAATATGGTTCAACATTATAGATTGGCACAATCACACTAATAATTGGTTTCATTGGTATCCTCCTTTATTTCCATGCCATTGGAATATGGAATAATTTTCGCATCAGGCGATTATAGAATAACTTTATTTGCCAGTAGTAGCGATAAACTGATTGATTTCGGGCCAAAAATGAGTGATGATTCTGCGTTAACAACTCTCTAATAAGCTCGCTCTCACCTAGTGGTAAGCCTTTGCTTGCCAATAATAATTGATATCGTTGCAACTGCTTTTGCAACTGAGCATCAGTAAAAACAATTGCTTGTAACTTCTCAATTAAACGTCGATACTTGATTTCTTGGAAATGTTCAGCTGTATGCGTCAATGAGGTTGGATGTTGTTGGTAATGATACAGCGCGTGATCAAGAATCATAATCATTTCATTCGTTTGGTAACATTGGGCTAAAAAGAGCACATCTTCAAAAATTGGTAACGTCTCATCAAACTGAAGCTGATGACGTTGTAAAAATTCTCGTTCAAAAATAAAGGACCATACCATATTTTTGGTTTCATAACCAAAATTACGCAGCGATTGACAGTAGAAGGCTTCACCTTTATACTCCGTTGCTTCTTTGAGGAAGTATTGATTCAACTGTGTATTGCCATTGAGAAAATGATCTTCAAAATTGAAATGATACATTGCTTTTTCCCGCTTGTGCGTAGCTGCTAAAATGGTTGCGATTGCTTGTGGCTCAAGCCAATCATCACCATCCACAAACCAAATCAAGCGACTACTTGTCAGTTCCATACCACGATTTCTCGTTGCCGCGACACCACGATTCGCTTGCCTTACAACGGTAATTGTCGGATATTCTTTGGTTTGTTGACACAAAAATTCATAACTTTGGTCGCTACTTCCATCATCAATAAACACACACTGAACTTCCGTTGTGATCTGTGGCAATAATGAAGCGAGTAATGTAGGTAATGCTCGTTCACTATTGTAAACTGGAATAATAATTGCTAGTTGATACATAATCTTTCAAACCCCTAAGAGAAAAACTCGCTAAAAAATCAGCGAGTTTTTAGTTTATACATTTCCCCAACCTGTTTTGAATAGTTTGGATTATAATACGGATCATTTTGAATCAGTGATTGCCACTTCTCAAACATCAATTGACACTCTTGCTGATATCGTTGTGATTGAAGTGAATCATGTCCACGACTTTTGGATTCAGCATGAATCATTGAAACACTCCCAACATTCACATTATACCAACCTTGACGATGTAATTTCAAACAAAAATCAACATCATTATAGGCAACTTGGAAGCGTTCATCCAATCCGCCAACTGCCTGATAGTATTCTCGTTTCACCAGTAAACAAGCGGCTGTGACTGCTGAATAATTATACAGTGAAACATTGCGGCCATAATGTCCTGGTGCTTCTGCCGCTAAGCCGACACCAGAATGACCGGCGACTTCATGATAGCCAAGAATGACGCCAGCATGTTGAATTGTTTGATCTGGGTAGAGTAAGCGACAGCCAACTGCCCCAACTTCTGGTAATTGCGCAATGCCGAGTAAACGACGAAGCGTATTTTCCTCAGTCCAAATTGTATCGTTATTTAATAAGAGAATGTAATCAGCATCACTGGTTACCACTGCTTGATTATTCAGTTTCGAATAATTAAATGCATAATCAGCGGTGATGATTCGCAACTGTTTTACTTCTTGAGCCAACTGCTCAAACTGTTGCCGTTGTTGCAGTGAAGATTGATTATCAACTAAAATGATTTCAAACTGATCCCAACCAGCATATTTCATAATTGACGTTACACATTGCTGCACATCTGTAAAATGATCGCGGGTCGGAATAATAATGCTCACACTTGGCTTTTCTTTTACGGCAATATCAAGATCATACATCAACAACGCTCCATGTTGTCTAATATCAGCATCATAGCCTCGCTTGTGTAAATGCTCTTGAATTGCTTTTTGTGCCCGTTCAATAATATACGGTTTCGTCTCAATTGACGTTGCAATTGATTGTTCAGCCATTCGCCAATGGTACAAAACTTTCGGAATATGAACGACTTTCGGTTGCAACGCACTAATACGTAGCGCAACATCATAATCTTGGCAGCCATCAAATTCACTACGAAAGCCACCGATTTTTTCAACTAAGCTTTTTCGATACACCGTCAAATGATTCGTATACATCCGCGAAAGCAGTGTCTGCGGTGACCAGTCAGGCTTGAAATCAGGATTGATATATTCACCACTCGGACTAATCATGTCTTCATCACTATAAACCCAATCAACAGCTTGATCTTGAAGTACATGAACAATCTCCAACAAGGCATGTGGTGCTAATGTATCATCATTATCAACAAGAGCAACATAATCTCCTTGAGCTAATGCCAAAGCTTGGTTTGTTGCTGCCGAAATTCCTTGATTTTCTGACATAATCATGAGCGAAATTCGTTCATCTTGTGCTGCTAACTGCTGTAATGCTTCCGTTAAACTCGCATCATTCGAGCCATCATCCACAAGACACCATTGCCAATGCGGATAACTTTGTTGCTGGATTGAATCAGCACATGCTGCTAATAATTCGAGGGGAACTTTATATGTTGGTGTCAAAATTGAGATTGTTGGTGTTACTTGAAATTGAGCAATTTCAGCTTGACTCTCGCGATTTTGATCGCTTTGCTCTTGCTGCTTGACATACTGTCGGTATGGCTTCCCTATGAGGTAATATCCTTTCCGATAAATCCCTTTTATCCCACCATATTGCCACGTTGTTTTGGCATTTTGTAACAATTGGCCCCAATTACTTGGAGCCAATTTTTTAAGTTTAGTTTTCATTTTTTAAAATTTCGATATAACGTTTGGTCGCATCTTGCCAAGTCGGCATGAGCTCAAACCCATTATCAATTAATGCTTGTTTTGACATCCGCGAATTTTTTGGTCGTGTTGCTCGTGTCGGATATTGCTCAGTTGGGATTGGGTGAACAATAACATCAAGACCGGCAATCATAAAAATTTCTTTCGCAAAATCAGCCCAACTACAGAACCCTTCATTTGAAGCGTGATACGTTCCATATTTTTGCGTCTGCATCATATCGACAACTAATTTCGCTAAATCTGCTGTATATGTTGGTGAGCCGATTTGATCAGCGATCACATTGAGCTCAGTGCGTTCACTTCCTAAGCGTAACATTGTCTTGATAAAGTTGTTGCCATTTTCACCAAAAACCCACGAAATCCGGATGATAAAGTGTTCAGCGACAAGTTGACGAACAACTTCTTCACCTTCCCATTTTGTCCGTCCGTAGACACTTGTTGGCGCAATTTCACCATCAATTTCAAATGGTGTTTCACCATTTCCACTAAAAACATAGTCTGTACTAAAATACATCATTGGAATAGCTAATTCTTGACATGCTTGTGCTAAATAGCGTGTTCCAGCGACATTGACTTTTTCACATGTTTCGATATCATCTTCAGCTTTATCCACTGCAGTATAGGCTGCACAATGAATCAAAATTGTTGGTTGAACTTGTTCCATATACGCTTTAACTGCTGCTTCATTGGTAATATCTAATTGTTGCACATCAATTCCGATGGCTTCGATTCCGTGTTTTTCACATTCACGGACAACATCATATCCTAATTGACCATTGTATCCTGTTACTAATACTTTCATGTTACTCACTCTTTTCTGGTTCATTAAATCCAAAGTTCAGATTAATTCGATCTAGATTATAGCTGTAGAACGGATCGTTATCACAATACTTCGCCCAATTTTCACGCATATAAGTAACTTCTTTCGCAAAACGTGCTTGTTTTTCTGCCGTATCTTCAGCACCTCGTGATTTTGATTCATAATGGTACATCTTCACATCAGCTCGGAGAACATTGTAATATCCTTGATCATACAATTTGTAGCAGAAATCAACATCATTGAAGGCTACGGTTAAATTTTCTTCGTTTAAACCTTGAACTTGCTCGAATTTCTTTTTCTCTACCATTAAACAAGCCGCTGTAACTGCTAAATAATTACTTACATGATGCGTACGTCCGAAGTACCCTACTTGTGACTCATGGTATCCCCAGAACCCGTGTCCTGCAACACCATTCACTTGACCGATAACTCCTGCGTGCTGAATTGTATTATCATCATATAAAAGTTTTGCTCCAACAGCTCCAACATGTGGTTGTTTTGCGTGGCCAGCCATTAATTCTAACCAGTTTGGTGTAATCACTTCAGTATCGTTATTCAAGAGCATAATTAAGTTTCCTTTTGCTTCTTTAACAGCCGTATTATTTAATTTTGAATAATTAAATGGAATTGGCATCTCTAAAATACGAACATTATACTTCGACTGTAACTCTTGGAAAATTTGTAATGATTCTTCATCATCTGAACCATTATCAATCAAAATAATTTCAAAATTTCGCCATGTCGATTTTTGATAGACTGAGTCAATACATTTTTTCACATCATCACCATGATTTTTCGTTGGGATGATGATTGAGATGAAATCTGTTGGTTGTAAATTATAAACAATATTTGTCGCATTCCAGTATGGGTGTTCAACAAGATATGCATCCAAGCCACGACGTTTAATCGCATCATACTTTGCTCGAACTGAAGCATCGAAAGCATAATTTTTCGCTCCAGATCCACTCGCAGTCGATGTTGGAATAATTCGCCAGTGATACAAGATTTTATTAATATGCGTAACTTTGTTTGTTTTTTCGGTGAAGCGCAAAACAAAATCATAATCTTGTGCACCTTCATAACCAGCACGAATACCGCCAATTTCATGAACAATCGTTGCCCGATACACGGCGAAATGGCATGTATACATGTGTGACATAAATGTATCTGGAGACCAGTCAGGCTTAAAGAATGGATCAACACGTTGGTCTGTATCTTCAACTAACTTATCTTCATCAGAATAAATCATATCAACATCAGGTTGCTCATTAATTCTTTTTACAACTTCAAATAATGCTTCTGGTTTTAACGTGTCGTCATTATCTACAAAACTGATGAACTCACCAGTCGCTACTTCTAACGCTGAATTTGTTGCTTTCGAAATATGACCATTTTCTTTGCGGTATACTACTTTAATCCGCTTATCTTTGGCTTCATATTCTTGTAACACTTTTT
Organism: Firmicutes bacterium ZOR0006; assembly: GCA_000798955.1. Taxonomy (GTDB): domain Bacteria; phylum Bacillota_I; class Bacilli_A; order Culicoidibacterales; family ZOR0006; genus ZOR0006. Next base: position 12,048 of record JTLC01000007.1, read on the forward strand.
TGACGTGTGGTGCTGGCGAGCAATCATCAGCAATACATACTTCCCAATTTTCATAATACTGATTCATAATTGAATCAATACATTCACGGAGGTACTGCTCTGGAACATTGTAGACAGGAATTAAAATTGAAATTTTCGGTGTTTCTTTGAATCCGGCAATTTCCTTTTTGACATCTTCAACGACATACGTTTGTTCTTGTTGCTCAATCCAATCGTCATATGTAAAAACTTGACGTTGCTCATCTGTTGCTACTGTTCGCATAATTACTGGTTTAATCCCGTAACGTTTCACCGAGTATTTAAAATTTTTAATTGAGTTTGTTACACCATCATTTTTGCGGATATAACGCGAAATTCTTCCAATCATTTTCTCTTTCCCCTATAAATAGATCTTTACATCTGGATTTTTTGACACATTTTTTGAAAAACCAGCAAATGCTTTCAATGTATTTTCTTCGCATGGAATTTTTTCATTATTTTGGTTAAAAAAGTGTGCCTCTAATAGATATGTCCCTTTTGGGAGATTTGACATCAAGATATGCGTATTAAAACCACAGTAATCATAATTATAGTCATACTTATTAATATACATATTTTTGCTAATATCCGCACGTTCGACATTATTAGCCTGCACAACAATATGTTCATGAGTTTCCATCTCGACAGCATGAATTTCCATGCGCCCATAGTCATTCGTCGGCATTTCAAAGCCTGTTAAGAAGGCCCATCCATGTAAAATGAGATTTTCCTCATCAGCATGAATTTGATCAATCGAAGCCATCATCTTCTGACCTTCCATAAATTTTTCATACTGAAAAACAACTTCCCGAATATCACCGAACATTTTTTGCTGTCCATGATCGAGCCACAGGCCTTTATCACAGAAGTTGTAAATTGAATCAATACTGTGTGAGACTAAAATAATTGTCGTTCCCCGTTCTTTATATTCCATCATTTTCTTAAATGATTTCAATTGGAAACGTGAATCACCAACCGATAAAATTTCATCTACTAATAAAATATCTGGCTCAAATAATAATGTTGTCGAAAAGGCAAGGCGAGCAAACATTCCACTTGAGTACGTTTTTACTGGTGTATAAATAAACTCACCAATATCAGCGAAATCAATAATTTCCTGTTGCTTTTCTTCGATGTACTCTTTCGGAAAACCATTAATTTTCGCATAAAAAGCAATATTTTCAATTCCGGTTAAGTTCGGATCAAAACCAACTCCAAGTTCAAGTAACGATGCCATACGGCCTTTCACTTCAATTTCCCCATGAGTTGGTTGACTAACACCTGAAATAAGCTTCAGTAATGTTGACTTCCCCGCCCCATTGTGACCTAAAATCCCTAAAACTTCGCCACGATGAAGTGTAAAATTGACATCTGTTAATGCTTGGAACGTTTTTGGTTCTTTATTCGTAAACAAAGATTTTAAGCGTTCGCGTTCATTATCATACACTTTATAAGCTTTATCCACATGGGTTATTTGCATTGAAATATCATTCATATTCTTTCTCCTTATATCATGTCTGAGAAATCAGCTTTAAATTTTTTCATTAATCGATTTCCTAACAGCCATAATCCACCACAAATTGCCCAAAAAGCAACCAAGTGACCAATATCAGTAAAAATACCTTGTTGATAAATCATACTATCCCGGAATCCTTGAACAATATATGCAAAAGGATTTAAGCCTAAAATAAATTGCAATGTCGAATTTGAAACAATTTCAATGTTCCAAATGATTGGCGTCAGCCAAAATAAAAACTGCGACAATGCCATTACTAATTGGCCAATATCGGCTGATACAACAACAAGCACGGATGTCACTCGCGATAACACTGTCATAAAAACAACACTAGCAATTGTATAATAAATAATTTGTAGCCAATAGAGATTAGGCTGATAACCGTAAATCATAAAAAACAGTAACATAATCACTATTAAGAAAATATTCGTATAGAGTGATTTGAAAACTTTGATTGTCGATAATAATTCGGTTGGAAACACGATTTTTTTCACTAAATGTTGTTGAGTTCTAATTGCCATTGCACCATCAACATAGACTTCACCTAGATAAAACCATGGAATATTCCCTGCAATCAACCACAAAATAAATGGCACTCCCTCAACTGGAGCACTCTTTAATCCGATTGAGAATACAAACCAAAAAATTGCGATTGTTAAAAAGGGCTTGAAAAAAGCCCAAAAGACTCCAAGCCCTGTATTCGCAAATTCACGTTTGTATTCGGTCCAAGATAAATCTAAAATAAATTTTAATTTCTCGAATACTTTCATGTTACGACTTCCTTATCGATTTCCGTATTGTTTTTCAAAATATTGTTGGTATTCACCACTAATGATGTTTTCCCACCACCATTTGTTTTCTAAATACCATTCAATTGTTTGTTCGATTCCTGTATCGAAGTTGTATGTTGGTTGCCATCCTAATGCTTCCAGTTTTGTTGGATCAATTGCATAACGTAAATCATGCCCTAAACGATCGGTAACGAATTCGATTAAATCTTCTGATTTCCCTAATTGCGCAATAATCGTTTTGACGATTTCTAAGTTCGTACGCTCATTATGTCCACCGACATTGTAAACTTCTCCGTTTTCACCTTTGTGTAAAACAAGGTCAATTGCCGCACAGTGATCTAACACGTGTAACCAGTCACGCACATTTGCTCCGTTTCCATACACTGGCACTTTTTGATCAGCTAACACACGCGAAATTGTTAATGGGATTAACTTTTCTGGGAAGTGGAATGGTCCATAGTTATTTGAACAGCGCGTAATGTTCATCGGTAACCCATATGTTTCATGGTAAGCACGAACCAATAAATCACTTGATGCTTTACTTGCTGAATATGGACTATTCGGTGCTAATGGTGTGTCTTCTGTAAAGAACGTCGTTGGGTCAAAGTCAAGATCTCCGTACACTTCATCAGTTGAAACATGCACAAATTTTTTCACGTTAATTGCTTTGGCAGCATCAAGTAAAACTTGTGTTCCTAAAACATTTGTTTGAATAAAGATTTCTGGCTCTGTAATTGAACGGTCAACATGGCTTTCCGCTGCAAAGTGAACAACGTAATCAAATTGCTCTGTTTCAAACAACTCCATAATTGTTGCACGATCCGCAATGTCAGCTTTGACAAAACGGTAGTTTTCGTCATGTTCAATATCACGGTGTTTTGTTAAATCCCCTGCATATGTCAATAAATCTAAGTTATAGATCATGTGTTCTGGATATTTATTTACCATATATTGTACAAAGTTTCCACCGATAAATCCGGCTCCACCTGTTACTAAAATTTTCATTTTGAGTTCCTCCAATATCATTCTGTTTTCATTCGGATTATACCACATATCTTATTTTTTTGAAATACTATCCTTCTTTAACAAATAATGATTGATTTTCCCCACAATTCTGCGTGAGAGCAATGTTTCAAATTCTTGAATCTGATTACTTTGCTGTTGATTGTCGTGTAACAACTGCTCATAGTTGCTAGCTAATGTTTGGTGTGCCACCAATGTCTCTTGATGTGTAGCCTGAAGTGCTTGGTGGCTTGCAAGCAATTCTTGATAGGCCTGATTGTTTTGCTGATATTGTGCTGCCAACAAACCATAGTTATGTAAATGTTCTTCAGCATTTTGTTTTTCTTGTAAATATGCTTGGTGTGTCTGCACCAACTGCCAATACTGACTTTTTTCGTAACTCAGTGTTTGTGCTACTAGTTGTGATTTATTCTCTCCATCAAAGACTGTAGCCGCCAGATAATATGAGGCATATTCTTGATTCATCTGTTCAACTGTTTTCACTTGTAGGTGTTTGGCTGCCGCTTTTTTCTGTGCATAATCACTCAGATTTCCACTGATTTGGATAATTTTTTCGAGGTATTTCTCTGCCGATTGTTCACCTTCGACAAACCAACCAACCTGGCTTCCTTCGATTCGCAAAAACGCCCCTTTTTTAGGAACTAAAACAGGAATTCCAGCGGCTAAACTATCGGCTAAATTATAAGAAAACGTTTCAATCATTTGGGATGGTAAAACAATTAAATCAGGTTGGATTGTTCCTAATTTTTTGGTTAAGTCGTATGATGTGTAGGTTCCATGATAGTGATATTTTTCAGATGTATGTAAGGCATCACTCTCGAGTCGTCCTAGCAGATGCCATGAAACATTCGGTAGCTCAGTTTTAATAATTTCAGCGACTAAATCGCCACCCTTTTCTTTCCCTAAAGCACCCAAAAACAAGACTTTAAACTCCGCTTGTTCCGTATTCTCCGGTGAAATTTTTTCCATATCAACGCCATGGGCAATCACCTGTGTCGGGATCGTAATTGCCATTTGCTGGCGATAAATGTGTTCAACAGAATCATCCGGAAAAATAATCTGGTTTAATTGATTGATAGTCTGTTCGACTTGTGTTGGTACAACGTAGGAATAATCTTCATAGTAACTTCCACAAGCATAGGACAGATCATGCATCGTTTGTAACAACTTTACTTGTTCAAACTTTTTTAAAAGTGGAATCATTTGTAAAATAATTGGTTTTTGAAAGTGAAAATGGACGACTTGAATCTGACATTCATGCATGATTAGCTCAATGATTTGTTGCAAACGGTTCACATCATTGGTTTCAAATTGATTCGTTAACTGTAGTTGAAATTGATAATTTTCTTTGATTTCACCTTCAGATGTAAAAGTTTTGACGCTGAGGCTTTGATTATAATCATTTATCAATAAATAATAACTTTTTTGCCAATATGTTCGATGCAAACCCGAAAGATGACGTTCAAGACCATTTTGCGGATGGGTAATAAAATTTTTTTCGCCATCAAACGGATACGAATCATAGCTCATCACTTGTAAAATTGCCATTTCTGATCCTCCTAGTGAAAAGAAGCCACTATCGTGGCTTCTTTTAGTATTTCATATTATTAAATTTATCTTGTGGCGTCTGATTTTGCAAGCTATTTTCAAAAATAATCTCATCCTCAATCAGTTCACGTGTTGCTCGATATGGAATACCATAATATTCAACAATTGCCTTCACAACAGATTCAACGTATTGTGTTTTCTTATTCTTATAATGTGTGACATCGGTGTAATTACTTCCGAAAAAGTATTCTGCTAATAATGGTTCCGGTGAAATTGTTTGTGAGCCATAATTGTATTGCACACCTTTTGTGACTTTTCCACCATACTCACGAATCGCAAAATAGCAATCACGATTAGCTAAAGTACCACTAATATCATAGCCATTTAACGTGTGATAACCTGTGATTGTTTTACGATCACATACTGTCCCCATTCCACTATCACCAACAGCTTGAGCCATCGTATTTAAATTACGGGTGATTTTATCAGCCAAAATATTATTATTTTCTTTTGAGTGCAGAATCATAAACCCTCTTGGCGAGCTACTCGTACTCGAATTATAATGATTCGAAATCACAAGTTTCCCTTGTGATTTATAGACCTTTTCTGTCCGGCTATTTGGACCATACTGAGGTAACTCTCCATTCACGTAACTTTGTTCCCTTGTCAGGCTAACTTTCAAGCCATGCTGACCTAAGCGTGATTGAATCCGCTTTGATAAGTCTAACATTTCTGATGCTTCACAGCCAATCCAAGCCGAACATGCACCTGAGTCACCTAAGCTCGTTCCATATGACCCACCATGACCAGGATCAAGCGTTACATCGGCAACATGAGCATAACGACTATCGTTCGCATTTAACTCTGTTACGACTAATACAATCGGCTGATTCGCCTTTGCAGAAATGTTAATTTTCTTGAATTTCCCTTGACGTCGAACAGTAAAGAACTCAATATTGAGATTTTTGTTACTAATTGCTAAGTCACGTTGATTTTGTAATTTGATTGCTAATTGGTAATATCCTGCCGGTAATTGTTGTAAATCAAACCCTGCATTTGCATACTGCACACTTAGGTTATCATTGACTGTCTGGACATATTCTTTACCATTTGTAGCTAAAGCAACAAGTTGTTTTGTTCCAGTGCTTGAACCAGTCGATCCTAATTTTGCATACCCGCGGACATTTAATTTTTCGCCGTGAATATATAAGTCTTCAATTGAATTAAGGACAATTCCCTGATTATTAACATATGATGTTTTAATCATTTTCCCATCATTGAAAATCAGCTTATATTGTGTGTTTTGCGCAACCGTTAAATTCGGTAAGTATACAGCCGTTTGTTCATAGCCTGGTTGATTGAGTCTCAGTTCATATGTATGCTCTGCGTTTGCTAGTTGACTGACGTCAATCGCGATTTTAAATCCTGCCCACGGATACTGATACTTCCCTCCACCATAAATTGGCGTGATATCATGACGTTCCCAGCGTTCTGCGGTTGCTATCGCTTGGTTATTAATATATGCAGTAATTGGTAAATCATTTGAGGTAAGGATATTCACATTTTTACTAATCATCCATCCACTCAACTCAAGCAATCCTGAATCTGTTAATCTCATTGAATCAACTGACATAACCGGTTGCATCGCCTCACCATGCTCAGTTACTTTAATTGTTGAACCACTAATCGTAATTTTTTTATCATTGACGATTTGACTCGTTGTTCCTGGAATTGTCTGTCCATACGTCGTATATCCTGACTGGCTCAATCTCAAGTGATAACTATAT
>JTLC01000069.1 GCA_000798955.1 Firmicutes bacterium ZOR0006
ATTATTGTGGTACTGCAATTTTTGGATAGACTGATTTAACATTTTGATAGAAGTCCGCAAGGGCTTGTTCTTTCGTTTTTTCTCCGAGTTGGACCGCATTAATCGCTTGCCCGAAGAATTTACCAATCTCATCATCGTATTCCGTAATCATTGATAAATCGATGTTTTGGGCTTGCTCTAACCAGAAGGCATACGTTTTTTGTCCACCGAACATTTCATTCTCAAGATCTTTATTCGCTTCTAATACCGCTTTGTTTGACACAATATCACCATTTGATACTTCTGACCACCATGATGCTGTTTCTTCATCGAGGGTCACAAATTTCATAAAATCCCACGCTGCTTCTTTATTTTGGCTGTATGTGTTAATTCCCACAAACGTTCCACCCGCAAAATATGGTGTCATCCCTGTTGTGATTCCAAAGTTCCCCACATTTTCGCCAGCATTATCTCGTAAAATTAATGATCCCCATGTTGGTAATGCATATGAGAACACTTCTGTTGTCGGTCCACTCACACTTGCACCTTCTTCAGCATTGAAATCTTCCACAGCATCTGCTGTTGCCGGAATTGGTCCCGCCATCGAAGCATACCATGCTGCTGACCATTCACCAGCGAAGGCTGTTAAGTCTTCTTGGTATAATTTCACCGCTGCATCGAAATACTGCATTTTTCCATCAGTCATTTGTAATTCATTATCAACAACCCATGGTTTCGCATCGTCACCAACATTTGTGAACCACCGTAAGTTCCCCGTATCAGAGAAAACTTTATACCCGGCAGCTTTCATTTCTTCAGCTGTTTGCATCATCGCCTTCATATCGGCAAATTTTGTTGCCATGAATTCTGGTGAATCATCACCATACACTTTTTCTGCGATGTCACGACGGTACAAAATCCCTCCTGGTGTTACTTGATAACTTAACGCCCGCACGATGCCCTCATCGTCACTTCCAGCTTCATACACATAATCTACTAATTGATCACGGTAGTCCCCAGCATTATATGGTGCTTGTGATAAATCTTCAAAATAGCCCGCTTTCATAAAACCATCTAACATTTGTGGTTCCCCGACAATGATATCAGGTGTCGCTGATTTCCCTCGTAACGCTGTCGAAACTTTTGTTGGATAGTCGGCTGGTGCAATAATTGTCACTTCGACTTTTTTCTCCGGATTTTGTTCCATATAGTAATCAGCAAACGTTTTTAAATCTTCTGATAATGTCCAGACTTGCAATGGTTTTCCACTATTGCCTGTACTCCCCGTTTCTCCAGTTCCACTCGTTCCACATGCTGCAAGACTCAGTGCTAAGCCCCCTGCTACCACACTTGTCATGACCTTCTTGAAATTTACCATCTGTAAATACCCCCTAATTTTTT
>JTLC01000070.1:0-4005 GCA_000798955.1 Firmicutes bacterium ZOR0006
CAGCATTTTTTACAATGCTTAAAGTAATCGTAGATTTTCTTACAGCTAGTTTTGAACTAAGCGAAAAGGTTTCTAACAAAAGAAAAAAACAGCAATAAACTTTGACCGGTTTTGCTGATTTTTCAAAACAGTATTAACTTGCCACCGCTTTAAACGGCTTGCATTAAGGAGTCATGTTGTCGCATGGCTCTTTTCTCTTTCATTATATCAAAAATGCGGATGAAAGCAAATAAAAAGTAGATGAGTTATTTTGAACTGCCACTGCTTTACTTTTGTTCACAAATATAGCGATTTAAATGTATAAAAGCAAAGTAATGGTGATATGTATGAATGTAATTGATTTTTCTCAAAAATTCAGTATAATTAAAAGTGCAAATGATACATTTTTTAATACATATGTTGCCCTTGTGGAAACAATAAGTCAAGAAGGATTATATCCTTCTTTTTGTATATAATTAGTGAAAAGGAGTTTTTTGAATGAACACAAAATCATATTTAAAACGATATCTTAACGATGTTATTTATTCACAAGCTTTTTCAGAGGGAATTGCAGCAACATTCCCAGAAACTGAAAGAATATTGGAAGGTAAGAAAGTTGATGGTATTTCTAGTAGTGACTATGAGGTCATCATATCTCTAAAACGTGCATGGCAATATATTTATGATAATTTAGGTAAGGACTTTTACTATGAAGATATTGCTCTATTAAATGCCATTGTCAGTGATGCTACAAATGATCGCCCTGGTCAATTAAGACAAGAAGATGTTTTTGTTCGTGATAAAGATAATAATCGTTGGTATCCTGAATTACCAAAAGAATTTGATGTTAGAGATACAATTTTCAAGCTGAATCAAATAAATGATCCACTCGAAAAAGGTTTTGCATTTTTTGCATATTTTACTAGAAGTCAGGTTTTTAATAATTGTAATAAGCGAACATCGTTTTTACTAGCAAATAAAGTATTTTTAGAAAATGAGTTAGGTATCTTATACCCAACTCCTAATGCAGCTAAAGATCAAGAATATAAAATTGAATTAGTTGAATATTATAAATCACAGAATACAGATAAACTATTTAAATTGTTGCTCGAAAATAATTTTCATAATTACAAATTAGATTCGATTCGAAAAGAAAGTAAGTCTGAAACTGTACCATGCCATATTGTTTTGGAAGTAATTAAATCTTCCACAGAATCAATAAAATCTGATGTATATGATTTTTGTGGTGTAACAAAAGAAGAAGTACATGGATTAACTAAAGACCACCAAGAACGTTAAAAAGAGCCATACGGCTCTTTTTACGGTGATTTCTTGATTCAAATAGTCAACTATGATACAATTTCGCTTGCAAGAAGTTTATTGCGGTAGCAAATCCAATTATGGAGGTGTTGCCTATGTTTAATTATTTTATAGGATTACTTCCAAGAAGGGAGTAATATGAAATTCAAAATTGAATATAGAGATTTTAAATGCTCTATTCAATTTAGTAACACAGTAATAGCGTTACTTTTACGAATTTTTTTGTAAAATAAAAAAACAGCAGTGAACTTTGGTAGGTGATCTGCTGGATTTTTATTTAGCATTTAACTGCCACCGCTTTAAACGGCTTGCATTAAGGAGTCATGTTAGTCGCATGGCTCTTTTCTCTTTCATTATATCAAAAATGCGAATGAAAGCAAATAAAAAGTAGATGAGTAATATCATGGAAAAATAATGAATCTGCCTTTTGATACGCATTTAAGCCAGCAAATACAAGCTTTCGTGTTTTTTTTACGTTATTTAGCCGATTTCTTGATTCAGATAGTCAACTATGATACAATTTCGCTTGCAAGAAGTTTATTGTTGTGGCAAAGTTTCCAAGTATGGAGGTGATGCCCATGGTTTTTCTTTGGTGTACTTCCAAGAAGGGAGTCCCATGATTGAGTTTATCGCAACACTTATGATTGCAAAAGTCGTTTTCGAACTGCTGCAACTCGTAATTGATTGTCTATCATCAAGTGTTGAACTTATTGATAAAATTCAAACCCAAAAGAAAAAACAGCGTTAAACTTTAGCCGGTTTCACTGTTTTTCTTTTGAAAGATATTTAAACTTGCTACCGCTTTAAACGGCTTGCATTAAGGAGTCATGTTAGTAGCATGGCTCTTTTCTATTTCATTATACCAAAAGTGCGGATGAAAGCAAATAAAAAGTAGATGAGTAGTTTTGAATTTCCGATACTTTACTTTTGTTCATTAATATGATATTTTAAATGTATAAAAGTAAAGTTGTGGTGATGATGTGTGAATATAAATAAAAGCATTTTAGAATTTTTTGAACAAAATACGGTATTAACAACAAAAGACATACAGAATTTAGGTTTTTCAAAAATGCTATTAACTTATTATATGAAGGAAAATTTATTAGTCAAAATAGGTCATGGCATGTATATGTTACCAGATACAATTTATGATGATATGTATATTTTTATGCTAAAATCAAAAAAAATTATTTTTTCACATGAAAGTGCCGCTTTCCTAAATGGTTTGTCTGATAGGACACCATTTATTAATACAGTCACTGTCCCACAAAATAAAGCTTTGTCAAAGAAAATGAGAGATGAATGTATTTGTTTTTATGTCAAAGAGTCCGTACATAGTTTAGGAGAAATAGAGAAAACCACATTATTTGGGAATGTAGTTCGCTGTTATGATCCAGAGAGAACTATCTGTGATTTAGTAAAAAATAGAAATAGAATAGATGAGGAAACTTTTGTTAGTATTATAAAAAATTATGCTAATTCCCCTCAAAAAAATTTATATAAATTGGGGAAATATGCCGAAATATTAAATGTATTACCTGATGTTAGAAAATATATGGAGGTTCTAAGTTGATGATTAATGAAATGAGTCTAAAAGCTAAAATAAATAATTATGCACGAAAAAATAAAATAATGCCTCAAGTGGTTATGCAAAACTATATGTTTGAACGTTTCCTTGATAGATTATCACATTCTAATTATAAAGATAATTTTGTCATTAAAGGTGGAATTTTAATTGCAGCCATAGTTGGTTTAGATACTAGATCAACTATGGACTTGGACACAACAATAGAACGGCTATCAATTGAAGAAGAAAATATACAGCGAATTATTAACGAAATAAGTCAAATAGAGCTAAATGATAACGTTATTTTTGATGTAAAATCACTAGAAAGTATTAGAAAAAATGATGTATACGGTGGTTTATCAGTGCGAATAGATGCAAAATATGGCACTATTATAACTAATTTGTCTATAGATATTTCAACTGGTGATATTATAACTCCGCACGCTGTAGAATACGAATTTGATTGTATTTTCGAGGATACTTCTATAAAGGTTAAAGGGTACAACATAGAAACAGTTTTAGCTGAAAAAATTGAAACAATAATTAGTAGGGGTGTCCTAAATACACGCCCCAGAGATTTTTATGACATATATATATTAACCAATACACAACGCTATGATACTATGATTTTTAACGAAGCTTTATTAGAAACAGCAAAACACAGGGATACAAATTTATTATTAAATGAGGCAGTATCTATTTTGGCAGAAATAAAATTATCAGATACTTTAAAAAATAATTGGATTAAATATCAAAGGCAATTTCAATATGCTAGAGATATATCTTTCGAAGAAACAGTAATAGCGATTATGGAATTAATTAATATTGATAGGGTTAATGATATATATGAATTTTGTGATGTAACAACAGAAGAAGTACAGGGGTTAACTAAAGACCACCAAGAACGTTAAAAAGAGCTACACAGCTCTTTTTAACGTTCTTGATTCAGACAGTCAACTATGATACAATTTCGATTGCAAGAAGTTTATTGCGGTAGCAAATCCATTTATGGAGGTGTTGCCTATGATTTTTTCTTCGCTTACTTCCAAGAAGGGAGTAAGCATGGTAGATGTCTTAGGAATCATAGCGATCATGACAGCATTTTTTACAATGCTCAAAGTAATCGTAGATTTTCTTAC
>JTLC01000070.1:4015-5622 GCA_000798955.1 Firmicutes bacterium ZOR0006
AAGGAGTCATGTTACTAGCATGGCTCTTTTCTCTTTCATTATATCAAAAATGCGGATGAAAGCAAATAAAAAGTAGATGAGTAATATCATATAGAAAAACGTTAAAAAGAGCCATTAGGCTCTTTTTTTGTTACAGACGATTGAGGAATGATAAAATTTCATCCTCTTTTTCTGGAAATAAATGCGCATATATTTCTAGTGTGGTCGTGACACTTGCGTGTCCTAACCGTTGCTGCACCATAAGTGGTTCAGCACCACCATTGATGAGTAAACTTGCATGGCTATGTCGCAAATCATGAAAATTGATATTTGGAAGTCCTAGTTTCAATAAAATCCCTTTCTTTTTATAAAGTAAATTTGAATATAAAATAGGATTTGTTTTTTCATAAGAGAAAATAAACCACTCATCTGAAAAATTTTTATAGACTTGATCCGCTTCTAAATACCGATCCAATATCTCAATAACTTGTTTTGGTATAGAAATCATTCGGACTGATGAGCTTGTTTTTGGAGTTGAAATACTACATTCATATTTGCCAGTATCCTTATTGATGCCATAAACTACATTCTGATGAATTGATATTTTTTTCTTTTTAAAATTAATAGCAGAGTATGTTAGGGCTAATAATTCGCTTACACGCATACCAGTTAAATACAAAACTTCAAAAATATCTTTCAATAGTTGATATTCTTCAGGGATTTGATTTAAAAAAGAATATATTTGTTTATGTGTGTAACATTTCATTTGATTCGGTTTTTGTATTTCGGCATACTTTGGTGGTGAAAATTTATGATGCATTTTAGGAATATCATAGTGCTTTTCAGCATACTTAATCATTGCCATAAATACACTGTGTAACTCTTTTGCACTTGAAAGCTGTAGTGGCTTATACTTGGAATCTTTAGGCGGATTAAAAAGAGATTCATGTAGTGCAACAATATGAGCATTTGTGAGGTTTTTTAAAGCAACGTTGCCTATGAAAAATCGTACTCGTCCGTTCAGTGATCCAACTATTCCTTTAAGAGTACTCGGCTTAACAATTTTTTTCTTATCTTCAATATAAACATCTATTAAATCAGCTACAGTCCAATCACGACTGTTATATACTCCATTATTTAACGAGCCGATAAACTCATGTTCCGCTGCTAGGGCTTCACGTCTAGTTTTAAAACCTCTTACTTTTTTTTGTTTTTTATTTCCTTGAATATCTGTATATCGACAGATAAAATACCATGATTTTGCAACTTCATTTTTATATACCGACATAATTATCTCTCCATTTATGTATATTTTTTTAATTGTCAAAACGACATTATTTATATGTTTTAGGTTTGTGGCACAAAAGTGCTACAAGGGTGCTACAATGTGGCACAAACTTCATTATTTTGTGGCACAAAAGTGCTACAAAGGGTCTACAATGTACCACAAGCTCAAATGGTTTGTGGTACAAAAGTGCTACAAAGGTGCTACAATGTGGCACAAACTTCATTATTTTGTGGCACAAAAGTGCTACAAAGGTGCTACAATGTGGCACAAACTTCTAAAAATGACAAAAACCACTCGAATTGAGTGGTTTTTTATATTACTATTATATCATGTCGAAATG
>JTLC01000071.1 GCA_000798955.1 Firmicutes bacterium ZOR0006
AAATAGCATCAAGTCGGTATGTGAAAAAAGGAAATATCGTAAGAGTAAAGTTCTAGACGAAATTTTCGTTTTCACGAGACTTGAAGCATGAGACACGTTATATTCTAAGCGCTGACCATGGTTTTACGAACTAAGAATAAAAGGTAAAATCACTTTCGACTGACCAGAAAATCTTGAGCAATTAGAAGAATAAAATTCAAATTGATCAAGATGTCTGGCAAGAAAGTGAAATGGGAAGCGCGTTACCAAAACCCGGAGCGTCTGACTCCAGTGTTTCAGAATAGTACGATGGATATATTCAAAGCAATCTCACGATTTTCAAGTAATTGTGAGATTCCTTTTTTATTTTTTAGCAAAAATTGAGAGAATGATTCTCAAGAGGAGGAAAGAAAAAGTTTTCTACAGGAAATAACGAAATGAAGTGCTTGAAAATGAAAGCAGAATCAATAAATACTAATGATTAGCTGAAGCGTGTTCAGAAACCCACTTTTCCACGAATTTTTTCAAAAAACAGAACAGACAAATATTGTTCAAAATAAGCAATATGGTATACTGAAGGGGAAAAAATGGAATAAGGGGAATGTATCATGGAAAGCCAAGAACTATTTATCCAATTGGAAGCTCTCGCAAATGAAAAACGGAAAAAGTCGTATGTCAAAGATGATCCCACGTATACAGGATTTGGGGTAATGGCGGGTGAATTGCGGAAAATTGCGAAGAAAATTAAACGTGATCATGAATTAGCGAAACAATTATGGGCAAGTGGGAATAGTGATGCTCGAGTGATTGCCGCCATGATTTTTGATCCGGAACAGCTGAACACACAGGAATGTGAGCAATTAATTCGCAGTTGCCAATCATATCGAAGTCATGATGAACTAATTGCACACACGCTCTCGCAAGCACAAGCAGCACAGACGTTAGCTGAAAAATGGTGGGATAGTGATGATGAGTTTCTTGCTCGCGCAGGGTGGTCACTTGTTGTTGCTAAAATTATCAATAAAAAAGAACTTGAAAAAATTCCAAGTTATCTAACAAAAATTGAAAGAGAAATGCAACAAGCAAAAGGAAAGCATCAAGATGTGATGAACCGCGCATTGTGTGAAATTGGGATTCGTTATCCTGAGTACACAGAACGTTGTTTAGCAATTGGGGAGAAACTTGGTGTCTACAAAGACGTAAAAGTTGCGAAGGGATGTACCTCACCATATGCACTCGAATGGATTCCAGCAGGCATTCGCAATCGCGAAGCTCGTCAGAAACCAATGAAAAAACCATCCGCAGAAACAGACCCATTGATGACAGAAACAGCTTCAGCATATGTACGAGCAGAAACTATCAGCGACTATATCCAAGTGATGTCACCACTTCGCCAACAAAAAATTGAGCCAATCATCCGCTATATCACGCAAAAGTATCCCGAAGCTCAACAAGAGCTGTATCATGGACCACATATGAGTATTCCGATGTTTGTAATTGGTAATGATTCAGTTTCCTTTGCTAGTCAAAAAAATTATCTGTCACTGTATTTTTCGAATCGCGAGGTGCTTCCAGCACTTGTAGCCGCAAATCCAAAAATTCAGCGTCAAACGGGTTGCGTCAATATCCGTGATAGTGTGATGATCCCAATGGAGGCACTGTATCAAGCAATCGATCAAACATTTCACCAGGACAAGCCAAACGAAACGACAAACCAATTAATAACAATCACCGAAGATCCTGAAGTTGAGGCAGCAGTTTGTCAATATGTGAATGCACAAACATCACTTCGCCAAGAACGGATACAAGTGATTATTCAATATATCCTAGATACGTATCCACAAGCAGTACCAACAATGGATTATGGACCAAAAACAAAAATCCCCACTTTTAAAATTGGGGAAATGTATGTAGCTATTGCGAGTGTAAAAAGCCACCTCACAATTCATTTTGGTCGATATGGAGCAACAAAGATAGTTGCTGAAGCACACCCGAAAATCAAAGCCAATGTCGGATGTGTGAATATCCCAGATACAGTCGATTTACCAATCACACAAATCAAAAAAGCTATTAAATATACCCTGAGCGCTGACTCCGGTGTTTCAGAATAGGTAAATAAGGAAACAGCTGTTTCTGGTGACCAAGTGGTAGTCATGGCAGCTTT
>JTLC01000072.1 GCA_000798955.1 Firmicutes bacterium ZOR0006
AAGACAGTTACTCATTGCGAATTAGCTTTATCTGTAACTGTAAGAATTTTTAATTTTTTTGGTCCAATTTCTTGACATCGTACCAGCCATCTTGTTCATCTGAAAATAAAATGGCAACAAACAGAAGTAGTGAGAAGACCATCAAGAATAGCCCAGAACCACCAATCACTAAAGCTTTCAGTTTCATGGTTTCTTACTGCCTTTCTTGATAGTGGCGGATTTTATTGGTGGTCTATTTCTAAGGTTTTGGCTTTGAACTCTTTGAACAGTAGACGGACGCTCTTTTGTGACTGGACGTTGTGAAGCTCTGTCTGCTGGTGTAGTTGAAGTTGCTGGCTTTTGAACTGTTCTTTCTTGTGTAGTACGGTTTTGTCGTTCCGCTTTTAAACTTAAAGAATCGGACTTAACTGCTGGACGCTCCTGTTTGGCTTGTTGAGATTCCATGCGTGAAGTCTGAATAGAAGATTGTTTTGCGGTCTGTCCATCATGAGATTGTTCTTGCTTAGTAGCTGGTCTTTCATGAACGGAAGAAGCTGGCTGTTTTTTCTGTTTGACCTGTTCCATTTCAGAGCGACGCTCTGCAATGGTTTTGCGTCTTTGTTCCTGCTGTTCCTTGCGTCCGCTGGCTCTGTCTGCTCTGGTTTGAGAAATACTGGAAGTTAGGTCACGAACATTTTCTTTTGCTTTGGATTTTCCTTGATACACTGCATATCTTGCATTGGTCGGAATATCCTTAACCTGTTCTTTGAGATTACCAGCAGAATCAACGATTTTATCTTTGGTATCAGCAACTGCTCCGATTGTTTGTCCGATACGTTTTCCAAGTGTTGATTTTTCCTGTCCGTCTGGACGGGTGTGATCTGCTTGTGTCCTACCAGAACTACCCGACTGTCCTTGTTTTCCTGTAGCACTGGCAATGGCAGAGCCAGCACCTAAAGCTGTCATGGAGCGTCCAAGTTTACGCTGTAGGCGGTGCATATGAGCGTGCATAAGCATACGAGGTTTTCTCATCACACGACTTCCCACACTTTGAGAATCGTTGCTTTGAAGCGAAAACATACTCATTAAATCGCTCAGTTTGAAGTAGATTCCTGCAAAGGTCACAATCTGTAAAAAGGCAATCAAAAAGAACGGATAACCAGCCGATAAGGTATAGAGCATGGTTGAAATACTAAAGGCTGTCGTAATAATCAGCGTGATTCCAGCTCGTGTCAAAATGGTATTAAAGAGTTTGATAATGGCTCGTTTTGACATACCATCAAAGGACGGAATCATGCTTAAAATAAAGCTAACAGGTAGAAACATGGCATAGATGATAAAAAGTACCTGCGAGAAAATCATGATTCCTGTTAGTAGGAATACGAATATAGAAATCCCGATATTGAATACAAAGAGAAAGAAGACTGTACCCAAACGGTTAATAGTTTTTGTAATCGTCATGTTCACATTGTTTCTGTCTTCGATTTCTTCTGCTACAATTTTTTCTCTGTCTTCTCCATTATTACTGTCTGGACTGGTTGAAAGTAGACTTTCCACACGGTCAGCACCAATACTTTCAATGTCTGAACTGTTGTATTGAAGCAGTAGCCACGGTTGTTGAACCTGTATGGAAAATAGGCTGTCACGTATCAAGTCCACACTGTCATTTCCTTGACTGTCTGAATGGGGCATGACGATTTTCGTTCCTAATGATAAGCTGGCTTGACTGATGTCTGATGAAAAATCATTGATTTTTTTAATGTAGTCGGGAGCATAGGCAATAAAGGAAGCTGATAGGATAAATACCATGACAAAGTTCACAATGGCATGAATCGCTTTTGTAGTTTCTCTTTTTATCAGTCCTGTATAGACAACATAAACCCCAAGAACCAAAATCAAGAGTAAGAGGAATCCAACATAGAATCCCTCTGTTGATAGTCCGCTAGGCGTAACTCCTGCAAGGGTCTGCATATTCTTGCCAATGGAATCTGCTGTAGCAGAAATGAAGTCGAGGGAATAGGCTTCTTGAACTAAGTAGCCAGTCGCATTGGAAACATAAAGACTGATTGTCCAAATAAAATTGGTAATAGCATATAGTCCATACATGACCTGTTTTCCAATCCCGTCCGACCAGTTCCACGGTAGCCAGCCCCAGCTATTATCAACATAAAAATCCAGTTGATAGTTTTCAAGTGGGTATCGGCTGTATTCATTTGCTACATTGACCGTATCATCTACCAAGCCCGCAGCTTGAACCACTGTTCCCAACATTGCTAAAAGAAAAATGGCAATCACGAGTGATAAAACCACTGTCATTGCCACTTTATTTAGACGCTTCAGAGTCCAGTTTGATTTTAATTTCTGTACCATCATTACACCTCTTTTCTCACAGGCGGTCTGGTATCAAAAGCATGAAGTAATTCTTCAAAGACTGGGTGGAACTGTATCACACCGACACGACCATATAAATCACTGATAAGGCATTGTCCGTTCTCTAAGTCACGAAGTCGCTTCTGATTGTTTTCGTCCTCTGGGTCAACTCCAAAAAAAGCTAAGGTCTTTTTAATTTCGTTGATATCAGTGGAACGAAAGGCAAACTTCAAACCAAGATTATTTTTCAATTTTTCATCTAAAAGGTCATCTGTATTTTGAGTAACAAAATAGACACCTGCATTCATAGCACGTCCAGCTCTTACTAACTTCATAGATAAGGTTTTACCTTGTGCCACCTGTAAGAAACTCCATGCTTCGTCAAGGTCTACAATCTTGAAAAGGCTTCTGTCTGAATGGATAAAATCCAACGCAAAGGTGCTAATGACAATTAACATAGCAACGGATAATAGTTCCATTGTCGTGTATTCCTCAAAACTTGTTTCCTTATCAGGTAATACCAAATCCACCACCTGGATGTAGAATATAAATTGGACCAAAGGTAAAAGACAGTATGGTATAATTTAAATACCAAAACCCGGAGGAACTAAAATGGCT
>JTLC01000073.1 GCA_000798955.1 Firmicutes bacterium ZOR0006
GAAGCATGCCGAAAAAACCAAGTGCTGAAGCCGATTTTCACTCCAGATGTAGAAGGTGAAAAAGTGATGGCGACGAAAATAAGGAAATGACTGGATTCAGAATAGAAAATGAGTTCAGTCGTTTTCGATTTTCAGCCAATCACTAGGCTGAAGCATGTTGAAATAACCAAGTGCTGACGTCGGTGTTTCAAAAGAAGTATATTAGGGAAACATCTGCTTCTGGTGGACAAGTGGTAGTCATGATAAACTTGGAGTAAGAATACAAGAAGTATCATGATGGGCTTGGCGAAGAAGCAGAAGACGGAAGCATGTTGAAAAACCAAGTGCTGAGCACGGTTTTACAAAATAAGCATTCAAGGTAAAATCACTTCCGGAATGCCAGAAAATCTTCAGAAATTGAATCAAGTTATTCGAATTGATGAAGATGTCTGGTGAGGAAGTGAAGTGTGAAGCATGCCGAAAAAACCAAGTGCTGAAGCCGATTTT
>JTLC01000074.1:0-282 GCA_000798955.1 Firmicutes bacterium ZOR0006
CGGCGGCGTGGCTTAGTTGGCTATAGCGTCCGGTTCATACCCGGAAGGTCGGGAGTTCAAATCTCTCCGCCGCTACCATTTAAATAAATAATATGTGGACCCTTAGCTCAGCTGGTTAGAGCTATCGGCTCATAACCGATTGGTCACAGGTTCGAGTCCTGTAGGGTCCACCATCGTTTTTTATTTATTTGACCATAATACGGAGGAATACCCAAGTCCGGCTGAAGGGATCGGTCTTGAAAACCGACAGGGGAGTAACATCTCGCGGGGGTTCGAATCCCT
>JTLC01000074.1:292-29902 GCA_000798955.1 Firmicutes bacterium ZOR0006
ATAAGTTTATGACTCACGCTTGGCGTGTTTTTCGTTTAATGGCTCAATTTTATTTTGATAATTGATATGCGCCCATAGCTCAGCTGGATAGAGCGTTAGATTCCGGTTCTAAAGGCCACGGGTTCGACTCCTGTTGGGCGCACCATTTAAGTCTTCATGATAAGGCTTTTTTTTTGGTTTTTTTTTACGTTGAGTTAAACAATAATTTTACAGTATAATAGAAATATGTAAGCCAACAAAAGGAGTACGAAATTCCTATGAGTGAAGAAGAAGTAAAAAACGACGAGACATGTATACAAAGGGATAGAGAGAAAATTTTCAGTCATCGTTTTGATCATGGTGCTAATTTTTGGTCTACAGTGGATAATCGCTTGATCAAAGGTGCCCCCTTTTCAACACTCGAAAGTGTCAGTTACTTATATGAGCTAGGAGAGCTAGAGGATAGTGAAGTGACACAAGAAATTGCACCATTTATTTGGCAAAGCTGGCACAATGATGGACGTTTTCAAGTTGCACCACACGCAACGATATATCCCTGTCAGACAGCTGCAGTTGCTTTAGCACTGCTTCAATTAGGATGCAGCAGTGACGAGCGATTAAAAGTGACCTATCGCCATTTTTTACAAATACAAGAAACTGATGGCGGCTGGCGATGTCGAAAGTTTAGTTTTGGCCATGGACCTGAAACACTAGCTTCAAATTCCCATCCAACACTCAATATTTTGAACTTCTTTCGTTACTTTCCTGATTATCAGCAACAAACGACACTGAACAGAGCTGTTGAGTTTTTACTGTCACACTGGGAAACACGGCTACCACTGGGACCTTGTCATTATGGTATGGGCAAGCGTTTCATGCAAATTGAGTACCCATTTCGCCACTATAATATTTTCTACTATGTATATGTCTTATCATTTTATCAGTATGCACATCAAGATAAACGTTTTTTAGCGGCTTTAGCAGTACTTGAAACTAAATGTGAAAATGGTATGATTGTTGTCGAACGAGTTGTACCAGAATTAGCCGAGCTGTCCTTTTGTCAAAAAAATCATCCGAGTTTTTTGGCAACAAAGCGTTACCAAGAGATTATCAGAAATGTTGCTCAGAGTCAGATACATTTGCCGAAAGGATGAAAAATATGGAAATGAAAAAATATGAAAACTTTTGTTTAAGTTTGCCAAATTCGGAACTGACGTATCCGTTTGATGAAAAAACGAAGGTAATGAAAGTTGCCAATAAAATGTTTGCGATTATCGCTAATGAATTTGAGATATCTTTAAAGTGTGAGCCTAACCGCGCCTTGGAACAGCGGATGATCTATGAAGCAGTTCGACCAGGCTATCATTTAAATAAAACACACTGGAATACAGTAACGATTTCAGGTGATGTCCACGAAACAGATTTGACTCTGATGATTTTACACTCATATGAGTGTGTAATTGCGACATTCTCCAAAAAACAACGAGAGCAATTAGAGTATCAATTACAGATTTGGCAGTTAGCCCAGGAGGAAAAAAGATGAAACCAATGATTCCCGAACAACGAAAAAGTTTATTTCGTCCACTCGTAATTAGTTATATTATAGTCAGTATCCTATTGTTGATTTTTGATTACTTTCAAAATGGTTCAATAACGAATGCATCATTAGCCTTACTCAGCTTTCTCATCACCGGGTTAGCTGTGATTCTTTTATCAAAATGGAAGGTAAAAAACCAAGCAATACAAGAGGGGCTCTTTTTATTTCTCGCGATCATGCTCGTGTTCTTACTTGTCGTTGCATATTTGATTTTACAGCTGTAGAAAAGTTTTTGAAAATTAATGCAAATCAAGAGAAACTCACCATTCTACAATTGAAAGAATCCTTAAAAACGTGTATAATAAAGCCTATTAAAGTCACCTTTGCAAAACTTGTTGAGGTGGCTGTTTTTAAGAAAGAGAAGTGACGAATTTGAGAACAAATATTCGAAATATCGCAATTATTGCCCACGTTGACCACGGAAAAACAACATTAGTAGATGCCCTTTTAAAACAAAGTAATATCTTCCATGCGAAGGAACAAGTTGCCGACCGTGTAATGGATAGTAACGATTTAGAGCGTGAACGCGGGATTACAATCTTAGCGAAAAATACGTCGATTATGTTCCAAGATACGCGTATTAATATTATTGACACACCAGGACATGCGGATTTTGGTGGAGAAGTTGAACGTGTTTTAAAGATGGTAGACAGCGTTTTACTTGTTGTTGATGCTTATGAAGGCGCAATGCCACAGACAAAATTCGTTTTAAAGAAAGCGTTAGAGTTAGGCTTACGTCCAATCGTCGTTATTAATAAAATTGACCGTCCGGATTCACGTCCACAAGTCGTAATTGATGAAGTCTTTGATTTATTCGTTGAATTAGGAGCAAGTGATGAGCAATTAGACTTTTCAGTTGTCTACGCTTCAGCAAAATCAGGGTATGCAATGCACGAACTTGAAGACGAATCAGATACATTAATGCCATTGTTTGAAACAATTATTGAGCGTGCTGATGCTCCAACAGGAGATGAAACGGCACCATTCCAAATGTTATTAACAACAATTGATTCTGATGGATATTTAGGACGCTTAGTTGTCGGAAAAATTGAAAATGGAACATTACGTAAAAACATGCAAGCAACATTGATTCATAACTACACAGAAATGAAAAATGTAAAAATTGGTGCACTATACATGTATGACGGTTTAGGTCGTAAAGAAGTTGAAGAAGCAAGTGTCGGTGATATCGTTGCCATTCGTGGTGTCGATGCGCAAATCGGTGATTCATTAACTGATCCAAGTCACCAAGTTGCGGTTGAATTCGTGGAAATTGATGAGCCAACATTAAGCATGAACTTCATGGTAAATGATTCGCCATTCGCTGGACAAGAAGGAAAATTCGTAACAAGCCGTCACGTCAAAAACCGTTTATTAAAAGAATTAGAAACAAACGTAAGTTTACGTGTTGAAGAATTATCACCAGATACGTTCAAAGTCAGCGGTCGTGGAGAGCTTCATTTATCAATTTTAATCGAGACAATGCGTCGCGAAGGGTTTGAATTCCAAGTTTCAAAACCAACAGTTATCATTAAAGAAACTGAAGATGGAAAACGTGAAGAACCATATGAGCGCGTAACAATTGATGTGCCAGAAGAATTTGTTGGTGCTGTTATCGAAAAAATGGGTGTTCGTAAAGCGGAAATCGTAAATATGACTGCTGCTGTCAATGGATACTCACGTTTAGAGTTTGTCGTACCTTCACGTGGATTAATTGGATTCCGTAATGAATTCATGACTGATACAAAAGGAAATGGAATCATGAATAGTTTCATCGAAGGTTATGGTGAATTCCGTGGTGACATCCCTACACGTTCACGTGGATCACTTGTTGCATCAGAAACTGGTGTGGCAACACAATACTCAATCGTAAGTGCTCAAGAACGTGGAGATATCTTCGTTGAGCCAGCGACAAAAGTATACGCGGGAATGGTTATTGGTGTAAATGCGAAGCAAAATGACCTTGATATCAATATTAGTAAAGCAAAACAATTAACAAACGTACGTAGTTCAGGAACTGATAATGCGGCGAAAATGGATTCAATTCGTAACTTAAGCCTTGAAGAATGTTTAGACTTCATTGGTGCTGATGAGTTTGTTGAAATCACGCCAGAATCAATCCGTATGCGTAAACGTTACCTTGATCCAAGTATCCGTAAACGTGCTGCACGTTACGGTGATGAAGCCGTTCAAGGAATGAAATAAAATAGAAGTAGACTGAGTTGTTCAGTCTACTTTTTTTGTTTTCAAGATAAAAAAGAGTAAATTTTTTCCAAATATTTTTCGGAAAAAAGCAGAAAAAAAGCTCAACTTTTCGTTGAGAAACCGATTGACAAAAAACGTCAAGCATGGCTAATTGCAAAAAAAAGTTGAAACTTTTAGAATAGAGAATTAACAAGGTAGAAGAAGGGAGCGATGTTTGATGTTAGTGTATGCTTCAAAAACACAAAATGTTGCACGGTTTATCCAAAAGGTCAAATATACTGATGTCCTCGAAGTAAAAACTGGTATGGAAGAAATTGAGAAACCATTTATTTTAGTGACTTATACAACCGGTTTTGGTGAAGTACCACAAGAAGTTCAGGTTTTTCTCGAAAAAAATCATCATTTATTGCGCGGTGTCTGTGCGAGTGGCAACCGCAATTGGGGCATGAATTTTGCGAAAGCAGGCACAATGATTGCTCAACGCTACCATGTTCCGTTAATCCATCGGTTTGAACTAGCAGGATTACGACAAGATATTCAAATTTTTGAAGAGGGAGTTGATCAAATTGGGTTATTTAGAGAAGAATAATTTATTGTTACAGAAAGTGGATGGCTTTTATGATTTAGCAAAGGATCAAGAGGCAAGAGATGAGTTTTTAGTAGAGGTTGCAGCAAAAATGCGGCGCTTTCCCACTGAGGAAATACGTCTAAAAACATTGATTGCTGAAGGGTATTATCAAGATTTTTATCAATTATATACAGCAGAAGAAATTATGACTGTCATGACTTGTGTCGACGCTGTTCCGTTTGAATTTCAATCATTTATGGCGGCTTCAAAATTTTATCGTGATTATGCGTTAAAATCAGATAACCATCAAATATACTATGAACGCTATCAACAACGGATTGTCGTAGTTGCTTTAGCATTGGCGAATGGTGACGTCAAACAGGCATGTGCGTACGGAAAAGCAATGATTGAACAACGTTACCAACCAGCAACGCCAACTTTTTTAAATGCGGGTAAACAAAAACGTGGTGAATTAGTCTCATGTTTTCTCTTACAAGTTGAAGATAGTTTGAACAGTATTAACTATAATTTAGCAACAGCGATGCAACTCTCAAAAATTGGTGGTGGTGTCGCAATTAATTTATCAAAATTACGTGCACAAGGTGAAACGATAAAAGGTGTTGAAAATGCCTGTAAAGGTGTAGTACCAGTGATGAAACTTTTAGAAGATGCATTTAATTATGCTGATCAGATGGGACAACGTAAAGGTGCCGGAGCAGTTTATTTAAATATCTTTCATTGGGATGTGGAAGCCTTTTTAGATACGAAAAAAATTAATGCTGATGAAAAAAGTCGAATCCAAACCTTATCGGTTGGTCTGATTGTTCCGGATAAATTTTTTGAATTAGCAAAAGAAAATAAGCCGTTTTATCTTTTTGCACCATTAACGGTCGAAAAAGCTTTTGGTGTCTCGTTAGATGATTTTGATATCGATACGCGTTACGATGAACTTGTCGCCCATCCACTTGTGAAAAAGCGTGAACTCAATGCAAGACAACTCTTAACGCAAATTGCTCAAACGCAATTCGAGTCCGGTTATCCCTATATTATGTATAAATCGCAAGCCAATAAAGCGCATGCTTTAAAAGGCATTGGGGAAGTAAAGATGTCAAACTTATGTACGGAAATCTTCCAAGTCCAAACACCGACCCAAATTATGGATTACGGCGAAGAAGATCAAATTGGCTATGATATTAGTTGTAATCTTGGCTCACTCAACATTGTAAATGTCATGGAGCAACAAAGTTTAGCTGACAGTGTGAAAGTAGCAGTAGATGCTTTAACTGCAGTGAGTGATCAATCAAAAATTGGCAATGCACCAGGAGTAGCGAAGGCAAATGAAGCCTTCCATGCAATTGGTTTGGGAGCGATGAATCTTCACGGATTTTTAGCCAAAAATCAAATTCCTTACGAAAGTGAACAAGCAAAAGAATTTTCCCAGGCTTTTTTCATGGCGATGAATTTTTATTCGTTACAGCGAAGTATGGAAATTGCCCGTGAACGTCAGCAACAATTTAGTGAATTTGAGAAGAGTACATATGCTGATGGGAGTTATTTTGCACCCTATTTAGTGACTGATTTCCGCCCACAAACAGCAGCTGTTCAGCAGTTATTCACGGGAATCGAATTACCTGGTCCGCAAGAATGGGACGTACTGTGTCAACTGGTGATGAAGTATGGTTTGTATCACGGTTACCGTTTGGCAATTGCACCGACACAGTCAATTGCGTATATTCAAAATGCGACTCCTTCAGTTGCACCAATTGTAGAACATGTCGAAACACGTACGTATGGGAATGCCATTACATATTATCCAATGCCATTTTTGAGTCGCGACACGTTCTTCGCTTATAAATCAGCGTACCACATGGACATGATGAAAGTGATTGATTTAATGGCTGTGATTCAACCACATATTGATCAAGGAATTAGTACAATTTTATACGTGACCAATGAGACAAGTACACGGGAGTTGGCACGTCTTTACATTTATGCCTGGCAAAAAGGCTTGAAAAGTTTATATTATACACGAACAAAGAACTTAACAATTGAAGATTGTTTGTCTTGTTCAGTTTAGGAGCGAAGAAAATGAAAGCTGCAGTCAATTGGAATCGGTTAGAAGATGAATTTACAAAAGTATTTTGGGATCAAAATGTCCGCCAATTTTGGGTAGATGAAGAAATTCCCTTGGCAGACGATAAGCTGACATATGCAACGCTAGAAACCGAAGAACGTTGGACATATGAACGAATTTTAGGGGGGCTGACATTACTTGATACCGAACAAGGTGATGTCGGTATGCCACTCATTGGCAAGGCTGTCGAAAAGCAGCAGCAAAAAGCTGTATTATCATTTATGGGAGCAATGGAGCACATGCATGCGAAGAGTTATAGTAGTATCTTTTCAACATTATGCACGATGCCGCAAATTGATAATATTTTTGAATGGGTGATTACCAATGATATTTTACAACAGAAAGTTGGTATTGTGACTGACCGGTATGAGGCGATTCAAAATCAACAAACATTATATGAAGCCATGGCAACAAGTGTCTTCTTGGAAAGCTTTCTATTTTATTCTGGTTTCTTCTATCCACTTTATTTAGCAGGACAAGGTAAATTGATTAATAGTGGTGAAATTATTAACTTAATTATTCGTGATGAAGCGATTCACGGGATGTATACGGGTATGTTAGCACAAGGTGTCTTTGATACACTTACGGCCAAGCAACAACAAGCAGCGGTTGCGAACGTTCAATCAACATTTACACAATTGTATGAATTAGAACAACAATATACAAATGAACTCTATCGAGAATTAGCGTTAACAGATGAAGTCGAGACGTTTATTCGCTATAATGCCGACAAAGCAATGATGAATCTTGGACTTGATCCGGTCTTTGATGTGAATCCGAGTACGGTGAATCCACTGGTTTTAAATGGATTGCGAACAGAAACAAAAAATCATGATTTCTTCTCAACGAAAGGAAACGGGTATGTTAAGGCACTGAAAGTCGAACCGTTGCAAGATAGTGATTTTCATTTTTAGAAACAAAAAAGACACACACTTGCTTACAAATGGGTGTCTTTCTGCTGTTGATTTAATTTAGCAAAATCTTTTATTAACTTAAAAACTAAAAATAGTATGAAAGAAAGTACTAAAAAAGAATTCAATAACCATAATTTATCTGATAAAAATTCGATAAAATGATACAAAATTATCTGCTCCTTTCAAAGTTAACGAAACAACTTAGTTACATTATAGCTTAATCGTTAATTTTTGTAAAATGATTTTAATTTTTTTATGAATAATTAGCATAGAAGCCATTAGAAAATGAAGTTGTCCTAATTTTTATGAAAGTGAAATGATGAAAGCAAGGAATATCGCAAAAACAGAAAAATCCAAAAATTTCAAGCCTTGAAAAGATTTTTTTGCTCGGTAAAATAAAAAAGTATAATACGAAGAGGAGGGAGATTATTAAGGTCAGCCTTAATAATCGAATAGCATGAGGTTACAAATGGTCATTAAGCGTGATGGTGAGAGACAACCATTTACACCAGAAAAAATTGAACAAGCAATAACAAAAGCATACCAGGCAACAGGTATCACACTATCAGCAAGTAAATTACAGACAGTTATTGCAACATTGTTAGCACAAATTGAAGCAAGTGAACTCGATGTTGAAACAATTCAAGACTTTGTTGAAAAACAACTCATGCAAACTGATCCTGAAGTAGCGAAACGGTATATCCTTTATCGCGAACAACGAACGGCAGAGCGAAAAAAGCGTACGAAAGAAAAATTCGTGCTTGATGGAATTGTTGCTGTTGAAAAAAATGATGTGAATAATGAGAATGCAAACATGTCAGCACATACACCAGCTGGTCAAATGATGACATTTGCTTCGGAAACGACGAAAGAATATACACATCATTATTTATTAGCCCCAAAATATTCACAAGCACACCGGAATGGTGAAATTCATATTCACGATTTGGACTATTATCCAAGCAAAACAACAACGTGTTTACAATATGACTTACATGAACTCTTTACACGTGGGTTTAAGACGAAGAATGGTTCAATTCGAACACCACAATCAATCCAAAGTTATGCCACTTTAGCAACGATTGTTTTCCAAACAAATCAAAACGAACAACATGGTGGTCAAGCTATTCCTGCTTTTGACTTCTTTATGGCTCCAGGAGTTTTAAAAACATTCCATAAACAATTTGCGAATCGGCTACACTTCTGGGCACAATTACACGATTATCAAGATGATGAAAGTCACTTACACACATGCGTAAAGCAGCATGTGCCGACAATTGCGGTGACAGAGTCAATGCTGACGGCTTTAACAGGAGCCATTATGCATGAGTGTCAATTAGAAATCACTCGCCATGATTTAGAGCGAATTGTGGCAAGTACAACTGAACAAACTCGAAAAGAAACGTTCCAAGCAATGGAGGGTTTTATTCATAATTTAAATACGATGCATTCACGTGGTGGAAATCAAGTTGTTTTCAGCTCGATTAATTATGGAACAGATACATCGGCAGAAGGTCGTTTAGTCATTGAACAAATTATGGCGGCAACACGCGAAGGACTAGGGAAAGGTGAAATCCCGGTTTTCCCAATCCAAATTTTTAAAGTTAAAACAGGAGTCAACTATAGTGAAGCTGATTATCAATTAGCTATGACTGATTTTACCGGTGCATTAGCAGGGGAAGTTACTTTTGAAAATCCAAACTTTGATTTATTTTTACAAGCAGCACAAACAACGGCTACATGCCTCTTCCCGAACTTCATGTTCTTAGATCAGCCATTCAATCACCATGAAAAATGGAATTTAAATGATCCAGAGCGTTGGCGTTATGAAACAGCAACAATGGGATGCCGTACACGGGTATTTGAAAACCTTCATGGTGAAAAAACATCGGTTGGTCGTGGAAATGCTTCATTTACAACGATGAACTTACCACGGCTTGCAATTGAAGCCAAACAACGTGCGGAACAAGAACAACCAGAAGCATCAGTTGAACAAGTCCAACAACAAGCAAAATATTATTTTTTAGTAGCCGTTGAACAACAAACGAACTTCATTACTGAGCAACTTCGTTCACGATTCTTGTACCAACAAAGTGCTTTAGCGAAACAATTCCCATTTATGATGGCCAATAACCTTTGGAAAGGTGGTGGCGACTTACATGCAAATGATGAACTACGTGAAACTTTGCTATCAGCAACACTCGGAATTGGTTTCATTGGTGGTCATAATGCGATGGTCGCTCTCTATGGTGAAGGTCATGGCAAAAACCCCGCAGCTTATGAAACTTTACGCGAAGCTGTCGAGGTGATGAATGAAGTTGTAGCGATGAAAAAAGCCCAATATCAACTGAATTTCTCAGTTTTAGCGACACCAGCGGAAGGCCTGAGTGGTCGATTTACACGTATTGATCGTGAAAAATATGGGGTTATTGAAGGTGTTAATGATCGTGATTATTATGTGAATTCATATCATGTTGATGTTCGCGAAACAATTTCAATTTTTGATAAAATAAAAAAAGAAGCACCATTCCATGCTTTAACGTTAGGTGGACATATTACATACGTTGAACTTGATGGAGAAGCGAAGAAAAACATTGCTGCGATTGTCAAAATCGTAAAAACAATGAATGATGCTGGAGTTGGTTACGGATCAATTAATCATCCAGTGGATACATGTCAGACATGTGATTATCACGGAATTATTTATACAACTTGCCCAATGTGTGGCGGTGATTCAATCACTCGTATGCGTCGAATCACTGGTTATTTAACTGGTGATCTTGATGGATGGAATTCAGCAAAAAAAGCGGAAGAGCAAGACCGTGTTAAACATCATTAAATTTATACAAGTAAACAGCTAAGTGGCGAAGTACGAAAGTACTTCGCTTCTTTCATTGGAAAGGAAGAATATGATGCGAGTATTACAAACATATCCTGAGACAATTAGTGATGGAATAGGACTTCGATACTCGATTTATTTTGCAGGGTGTCGTCATTACTGCCGTGGATGTCATAATCCGGATAGTTGGCGTGCTGATCGGGGGATGCTATTAGATGAAACATATTTTCAACAAATCATTCAAGAAATTCAGCAAAATCCATTATTAGATGGTGTCACATTATCAGGTGGTGATCCATTTTACGATCCTGAAGCATTATTATCATTTATAAAACGTCTGAAAAATGAGACAAAGCAAAACATTTGGTGTTATACTGGATATGTCTACGAAGAACTTGTGTTGGATCCAATTACGCAAGACTGTTTAGCATACATTGATGTCCTAGTCGATGGGAAATTTGAGCAAGAGCAAAAAGATCCAACATTATATTTTCGTGGGAGTACGAACCAACGGGTGTTATTACTACAAGCCGGTAAAATTGTGAAAGAATTACACTTTCCAGCACAAGGAGTGAAAAAGTCACGATGACAGCAGAATCAAAATCGAAAAAAATGAGTTTCACAAAAGAAGCCAAAATGTTACTAGTAAGTTACGTTCTTGAGATGGTTTTAATTGTTGCCAATTTAGCTGTATTATTAATTGGGAAACAAACAAATATCTTACTTGTTGTAGCTCTATTAGCAGTTTCTTTATTTACTTTTATTTATGCCAAAAAATTAAAAAAAGCGAATCAGCTTGTAAAATAAGCGAAGCCAGTCATTGACTGGCTTCGCTTATTTTTTCGTATTTATTGTTGATCTTTGAGCATTTTTTCGGTTAAGTCGAGCCAAAGTTGGCGGCGACGGTAATTATAAATAAATTCAATGATAAAGGTTAAAGTAATCAGGGCAAAATCACCACTTGTTGGTAAAAAAGCTTCCAAAATAAATTGCTCAGCTTTGATACTTGTGCTCGCACCAGTTAAAAGTACCATACCGAGAAACATTGCAAGAACAAGTAGTGTGTAAGGCCAATTACGCCAATGCCAAAAATTAGGATGCATAGAAAAACTCCATTCTGAAGATATTTTAGAGAGCAACTGAATCACGAATTTCAATAATTGTACCTTCTGGAGCAATTACTTTCGCTAAGTGGCTGCCTTCTACTTGATAGATAATCGCTTGGTTCTTTGTCTGAAATTTTTTATACCCACGTGCTTGAATCATCTGTACAGCAGCAGTAACGTCAGCTGTCAGTAAACAGAAGTGAGCAAGACCATTCATGTGCTTATTCATTTGGATAAGCGGTTGTCCAGCTTTGGCTGTTTGGAGTTCAATCGCAAAATCACCAAGTTGTAGCCATGTATTGAAATCACGTGTATGAAAATTCGGAGTTTCTTGAAGTAATGTTGCACCAAGAATGTCTTGATAAAAAGCCAGTGACTGCTCATAACAGTCGGTTTGAATACAGAGATGGTGAAATTGAAATTGGTACATAAGTTAGCTCCTTTGTCTGTTGTTATTCAACACCACGATGCAAGTTTCCCGTTGTTGAAGCAATTGTCCATTCGTACGCGACACCAGATAGTTTTTGTTGGAAAGCTTGAATGACTTCTTGAGTAAGCGCCGAAGATTCATGGAAAAATTCGAGGCGAACATGAGGAGCATCAAGGCGTTCGACCGCCTTAATAATACTCACAGGTTCAGGGTTATGAATGAGCATTCGACAGTTTGGTTGAGCACTTAGTCGCCACCGTTTACCAACACGATCACTGAGCTGATGTTCATGAAGACCGCACTCACGTAATTCACAGGCTCCTTGATTGAGTTTAAATGGACATGCTTCAGTCGTCATGACTGGTAAGTGGCTATAGCCAATCACTTCAGTCGCCACTTCGACGTGTTGAATCGCGTCATTACTTTCTTGGAGCGTTAATTCTGGGGAGATACACACACGGTGACAGGTCTGTGCTAAATGTTGAATTGTTGCTTCATTGAAAGTATTTAAATTGTAATTAGCAATGATTTCATCGAAGTCTTCTGCAAAGGTTAAACAACCAATCGTTGTTGCTACAAGCCGTGTAACACCTAGTTTTTTTGCGAGGGAAATCAGTTTATAATCATGTCCACGGAGAATACGTGGGGGAATATAAGCCAAATTTGGCATAATTTCAAGTGCTTGTTTTAACGTTTTGAAGTCATTGTAATAAATATCTTTCACGCCAAGTTCATAGGCTGCTTGTAATTGATCTAAATTAGAGACCAGAACCGTCAATTGTTGGCGGCTGTGACGCTTACTATGGATATGTGCAGTATAGGCAGGACTTGGAAGTGGAGCTGGAAGCTGTTGTCGAGCAGCATCAAGTTTTTCACAGGCTTCGCGACGTAAGGCGTTTAAAGCACTAATAGGATACGTTATAGCTGTATCAATATGAATAGTTGGCTCACTACACGTATATACGGTTGAACCAAGCTTTGTGAGTTGTTGCTGCACACGTGCATGCGTCAATGCTGTTTGTGTGGCACGTTCCACAAGCTGATTACCAGAGACACTTACCGTGTAAACCCCATCACTGAGTGTTAACAATGGGAAGTTGTTCTCGGAAAAAGTTGCAGTTAATGTGACGGGGACTTTCCGAGTATTTTTGGCAAAAGAAGCTTGAGCCTGAGCGAGGAGCTTCGCGTTAGCCGTTTTATAGACAAGTGTTCCTTTTGTCACTGGTTTGACCCAATCAAGTTCGATGAGAGCTTGGGCGGGAGCAGTTGTTACAATTTGTTTTTGGTAATGAATACGACCAACATGTTCACCGATTGATAAGCCATCGCCTTTATTGATTTCATCTTGCAGCATGATTGTAATACGATTCCGCGTACGATCAAAGTTTGTGACTGTCCCGAGAACTGTCCCAGTATTCTTCGCGTGAACTTCATTGATAATTTGTTGACCATTAGCCCCCATTAAGTAACCGACAGTAAAGTCACGATTAAATAATTGGAAAAGTTCGAGCTCATGGGCAGCAGTATCAGTGCTGATTTCACCAGTTGCTGCCAGAGCTGCTAAACGGTAGCTTTTTGTAGCTAAAGCA
This sequence comes from Firmicutes bacterium ZOR0006, assembly GCA_000798955.1. Taxonomy (GTDB): domain Bacteria; phylum Bacillota_I; class Bacilli_A; order Culicoidibacterales; family ZOR0006; genus ZOR0006. Next base: position 13,654 of record JTLC01000074.1, read on the forward strand.
ACATATTCTGGACGCTTCATTCGTCCTTCGATTTTCAATGAATGAATGCCACTTGCGAAAAGTTCAGGTAAGTGTTGGACTGTAGATAAATCTTTGGTACTAAGGAGAAACCCTTGTTTGACCGGTTGCTGTTCTAGTGTTTCTAACGTGTAATCCATACGACAAGGTTGTGCACACCGTCCACGATTACCGCTCCGCCCACCAATTAATGAACTCATCAAACATTGTCCAGAATATGAGACACATAAGGCACCATGAACAAATGCTTCAATCTCGACTCCAAGTTTGGCAATTTCAGCAATTTCAGGAGTTGGTAATTCACGGCTGACAACGACCCGATTAACATTGAGCGTTTGTAAATAACGGACATCGTCAGGACTATTTGTCGTCATTTGTGTACTTGTGTGGAGTTCAAGGTGAGGATAATGTTTACGGATAAGGGCCAAGAGACCAAGATCTTGAATGATGAGTGCATCGACACCAATATTCACAAGCCAGCCAACATAGGCTAAACAAGTAGCTAACTCGTTACTTTTAATGAGGGTATTTACTGCTAAATAGGCTTTAACACCGTACAAGTGGCAGAGTGCAATTGCTTCTGGCAAAGTTGTTTCATCAAAATTACCAGCATAGGCTCGAGCACCAAAAGCTGGTCCACCAAGATAAACAGCATCAGCGCCATTTTGGATAGCTGCCAAAAGGCGTTCGTGGTCACCGGCAGGTGCCAAAATTTCAAAGTGTTTCATAAGATACCTCGTTTTAAAATTCAGATTTTGTACATCTATTATATCATGCTCACTAAGCGAAGAGATTAAATTGCTGTTTGAAGAAACTACAGTTTTAAAAAACGAAAAAAAAGTGAAAATAAATAGCGAAAATGCTGAACTTTATAGTTATTTTTGTTAGAATATAGTTAATTGAAAGTAAGGGGAGAAAAAAATGAAAGTATTATTTGTAACTGCTGAGTGTTATCCATTTTTAAAAACAGGAGGATTAGCTGATGTTGCTTTTGCATTACCGCAAGAAATGAAACATCATGCACTTGATATCCGTGTTATTATGCCAAAATATGGGAAAATTGCCCAACAATATCGTGAAAAAATGCAACATTTATTTCATTTCTTTGTCGATTTTGGGGAACATCGGCAGTACTGTGGAGTTGATTACTTAGAATACGAAGGTATGCAGTATTACTTCATCGATAATGAGTATTACTTTAATCGCGATGGTGCATATGGATTTGCAGATGATTGCGAACGTTTTGCTTTCTTTAATAAAGCGATTCTGGATTGCTTATATGGAATTGATTTTTGGCCAGATGTATTTCACTTAAATGACTGGCACACGGGGATGATTGGGCCATTACTTGATGCTCACTACCGCCATGATTATCGATACCGGAATATGCGAACAATTATGACAATTCATAATTTACAACATCAAGGCGTGTTTGCTCGTCAAGATATTTGGCAAAATTATGGAATTAATAGTAATAGTGAAGTTGGCGGAAAATGTATCTGGAATAATGATTTAAATCACCTAAAGGCGGGAATTGAATGTGCAACGGTTGTCACGACAGTTAGTCCGACATATGCTCATGAAATTCAAACACCGAGCTATGGTGAAGGGTTGGATGGCTTCCTTCGCTATCATTCACATAAGTTAGTCGGAATTTTGAATGGTTTAAATACAAATTTATATAATCCGGCAACAGATACAGCACTTGTTGAAAACTATACTGAGCAAACGATTGAGCAAAAAATGGTCAATAAATTAGCCTTGCAACAAGAAGCAGGTGTGAGCGTTGCACCAAATCGTCCGGTTTTTGGGATGGTGACACGCTTGAGCGACCAAAAAGGACTTGATTTAGTCATGGGAGCCATTGGCCATCTTGTGTATTGTGGATGTCAATTAATTGTGCTAGGAACAGGAGAAGCACACTATGAAACGATGCTTGCTGAATGGGCGAAGACACATAGTGATAGTGTTTCTGTGCGTCTCCAATTCGATGAAAATTATGCACGCCGGATTTATGCAGGCAGTGATTTCTTTTTAATGCCATCACGATTTGAACCGTGTGGATTAAGCCAATTAATTGCGATGCGGTATGGATCGCTACCAGTTGTACGCTTAACGGGTGGTTTAGTTGATACGGTGAATGCACTTCATTATGGGGCAAATTATGCAACAGGCTTTGGATTCGAACACTATGATTTAGCAGGGCTGACATATGCAATTAATCAAGCGGCAGATATCTATTATGAACAACCAGGTCTGTTTGCACAGATGCAACAAAATGCAATGCAAGAAAACTTTAGCTGGGCGACAATTGCCACACGTTATCGGATGTTATATGACCGTGTTTAAGTGAAAGGAAGGGATACAACGTGCAAAAAAAGTTCAAAATATTTACAAGTATACTTGCTGTGACTTTATTGCTGACTTGCTTTGCACCAGCAATTCAAGCAGTAGCGTGTGACAGCATCGAAGCGTGTAAACTACAGCTAGAAACATTAAAACAACAAAATAGTCAAGCACAAGCACAGCTAGAAGCGTCTGAGGATGATCTTGATGCGGCTAAACAACGCGTTGAACAAACGCAAAATTTGATTTTTGGTATTGATGATGAAATTAATAGTTATGATCAAACAATTACTATGCTTGAAGCTGAAATTGAAAATTTAACAACGATTATTAGCCAATTACAAGCCGAATTAGCAGAAAAAGATGCCGTTTTACGAAACCGTTTAGTCGATTTACAATTACGGAACAAAGTTAATCCATACTTATCATTTTTATCAAATGCGTCATCATTGACGGATTTTATTGCTCGCAATGAAGCAATTCTGCTTTTAAATGACTATGATCAAGAATTAATGATTGAAGTTGGCACGAAGCGCGCCGAAATTGAAACGCAAAAGCAAGAGGTTGAAAAAGCACAAATTCAGACGGAAGAATTAAAGATTGCTGCGGATCAACGTCGTGGGGAACAGGAAACACTGCTTGCACAACTCGAAGTTGAGAAAACAAATTACGAGCAAGTTGTCGTCGTGAATGCGCAAAAAATTGAAGATATCAATTTATCTGCTGGTGTTGTTGATGAACAGTTAGCAACGCTTATTGCGATTCAGGAACAAATCAAAAAAGAGCAAGAAGAGGCCGCCAATAAACCCAAACCAGAAGGTCCATCAGAAGAACCAGGAAATCCCGATGGTGACGGTGATGGTGGCGGAGGGAGTTTGATTCCCCCGACACAACAAGGATTTGTGATTCCAACTGCACGTGGGTACATTTCATGTCAATTCATGTGTACGGATTATGTGAATGATAAGGGGCATCTGGGAACAGATATCGCAGCTCCAACTGGAACGCCGACATATGCAATTACTGATGGCTATATAATTCTTGTGAAGGATGAAGCGAGTAGCGGTGGTTTTGGGAATATGATTGCAATTACTCATGTTGTAAATGGTGTCGAAATGGTGTCGATTTATGGTCATTTAAGTAGTATTGGTGTCGGTGTTGGTCAGCGGGTATCAGCAGGTGAATATATTGGGGCCGTGGGAAATACTGGACAATCAACAGGACCTCACTTACACCTAGAACTCTTATATGGTATCGGTTATATGCCAGCATTGCGTGATGAACGGGCAATGTATGCAGTTGATTCAGCGGGATATATTGCGTATCCTGGAAGTTGGTAAAAAAGAATTTTCATCTCATGAAAAGTTTGATCAGAAGCAGAGAGGCTTCTGATCAGACTTTTTTTAATATGAAACCAGATAAAATCGAAAAAAAAGGTCTTTGACGACTGCTAATATTAAAAAAATATATAATTACAAGGCAGCTTTACTTCGCAGCTATAACTGGGTGCAAGCCTATTTGTTAGAAATAAGTAAGAAAAACAATCGAAAAAATTCAGAAAATAATCGCACGGTAATCAAAAATCAGGTACAATGGGCTTGTGTCATTCAAAAACGAACAACATTGAAAACTCACTATTTAAGGAGCGTAACAATGAAAAATACTTTTAAAAAACAAACGGCAAAAATTGCCACTCTCATAACAATTACTGCATTGGCTGCCCCATTTTTCTTAGGCAAACCAATGACAACATATGCCTGTGATACTGTTGAAGCTTGTCAAACTCAACTTGAACAACTGCAAGCAGATAATGCGCAAGCTCAAAAAGAACTTGAAAGTTCACAATCGAGTTTTGCAACAACAGAAGAGCGTGTGAATAGTGCTCAAGCATTGGCAAATAGTATCCAAGCTGAAATTGATGCATACCAAGCAACAATTGATAGTTTGAATAAACAAATGCAAGAACTCGAAACCAAAATTACTGAATTGCAAGCCTCGATTGATGAGAAAGAAGCTTTATTACGTGAGCGGCTTGTTGATATGCAACTACGTGTCAAAACAAACCAATTTTTGGATTTCTTAGTCAACTCTGAGTCACTTTCAGATATGTTGTCACGTGCCCATTCAATTCAGCAACTGACAGCATATGATAACTCACTCATTCAAGAGATTGAAGCTGAAAAAGCCGAAATTGAGGCTCATAAAGTGACAATTGCTGAAACAAAAACGGAAGTAGAAGCTTTAAAAGCTGAAGCCCAAACACGTCAAGAAGAACAAAATAGTGTGTTAGCAACCTTAAAAGCTGAACGACAAGCATTGGCGAAAGAAGTTCTAGGTGCTCAAGGTTTAATTGATTCGATTGGACTAAGTGAAGCAGATATCCAAGCACAACTTGATATTTTAGCCTCATATGTCGCACCAACGCCAGAATCTGGTGGCTCAACTGAAGGATCAACTGATAGTGGTGGCTCATCAGAAGTGCCGCAAGCAGGTGGATTCTATCGACCGACGAGTGGTGTTGTGACATTACCATATATGTCAACAGAATATCCATATTCAAGTTCACGACCACATTTAGGTGTTGATATCGGTGCTGCGGAAGGAACGCCAGTTGTTTCAGTAACTGATGGTGTTGTTATTCAGGCAAGTTATGGTGATAACGGCGGATATGGAAATATGGTTGTTATTTCGCATAATGTGAATGGTACACCAATGGTTTCAATCTATGGTCACTTAAGTAGTATTAGTGTAAGTGCTGGTCAAACAGTGAGTGGTGGACAAAATATTGGAGCCGTGGGAAATACTGGGAACTCATTTGGAGCCCATTTACATATTGAAATGTTATCAGGAATTAATTATATGCCAGCAGGTCGTGAAGAACGTCAGCAGTATACAGTGAATCCTGCAAATTATTTCTAATTTCCCAAATCAATAGCTTGAGTGCAGTTGCTTCATAGTATGAGGCAGCTGCTTTTGTATGAGTGGCAATGCCATAAAAACCAAAAGAGCGAAGTTGTCCGGAAAGGACAATTTCGCTCTTTTTCTTCGTTTATTTTAAATTTAACACAGTCATTTGCTGACGACTCATTGATTCGAGTGAACGGCGAACACCTTGTGTACCCATTCCTGAATTCTTGATTCCTGCAAATGGGAAATGATCAGGTCCACGTTCTGAACGACCATTGATATTGACAGTACCAACTTGTAGTCGTGGAGCGATAGCGAAAATATCTTCAATATTTGAACCGAAAATTGAGGCTTGTAACCCAAATTCAGATTCATTATTTAAACGAATCGCTTCTTCTACTGATTGAACACGAATAATTGGTAATACCGGTCCAAATGGTTCTTCCCACGCAACACGCATGTCTGGTGTTACATGATCAAGTAAAGTCGGAGCTAAGAAGTTTGCCTGACGTTCATTTCCAAATAAGACATGTGCACCCTTTTCAATTGCATCATCGATTAGTCCTTGGACAAAATCAGCTGAACCATTATCGATAAGTGGTGTGACCATGGCATTTGTTTCTGGCATACCAGTCGTAATCTCCGCCATTGCTGGAGTGAGTAAAGCTGCTAATTGATCAGCAATTGGTTCGAGGACAAAAATACGCTTAATTGCCGTACAACGTTGCCCTGAGTAACCAAAGGCCCCAGAAATTAATTCACTGACCAGTCGCTGTGGTTGGTCAAGATCTAAAATGATTGCTGCATCTTTTCCACCAAGTTCGTGAACTTGCGGAATCATACCTGCCAATTGGCTAATCCGACGACCAATGCCAACACTTCCAGTGAAAGAAATCATATTAACAGCCGAATGTTGAACGATGTAATCACCGATGACTGAACCACGACCAGTTGCAATTTGAACTAGATTTTCTGGCATTCCAGCTTCAACTAGGGCTGCGACTAAAGCGACACCACTTAAAGCTCCTTGAGTTGCTGGTTTGAAAATAACGCTATTTCCCATCATTAACGCAGGAGCAATTTTGGCTGCTGCTAAGTTAACAGGATAGTTGAATGGTGAAATAGCTAGGACAACACCAAGGGGAGCAAAATGAGAAAATGCCATTTTTTTTCGACTCCCCCCAGGGAATTGATCACCACGATAGGCTTCACCGTTCATACGTAAGGCATCATCAGCAACATAATCAATTAAATCAGCAGTTCGAATGACTTCTTTGTAGCTATCAGCGTATGCTTTCGCAATTTCTTGTGAGAGTAAGTGGGCAATATTTTCGGCATCACGGCGTAAATTTGCTGACCAACGCTTCAAGAGTTGGCTACGTGTTTCTAACGTCGTTTGCGACCATTCAGGCCAAACTGAAGTAGCTTGGGCCATCATCTCGTCAATTTGTGCTTGCGAGCAAGCGGGTATTGTTCCTAATTCATCATTCGTAGCCGGGGCATAGAGTGTAATAAAGTCTTGTGTTTCCATATAATCTTCCTCCTTAAAAAAACAGATAGGTGTTTTGAGTCAATTATATCTGAATTAAGCAAAAAATACTTTGAAATGCTTAGGAAATTACAGATTTCTAATTGATATCGCTTTCAAATTAGTTTGAAATTAAAAGTATTTTTGTTGAAAAAATAAAAAACAGTGCTAGGCACTGTTGGGTGTTGCTTACGCAAACGGTACATCTTGAACTTTAATTGCTTCAGTTGGACATCCAGCTGCTGCATCTTCAAGGTCCATCACTAAATCTTCAACGATTTCAGCTGTTCCTGTGTTTCCATCAAGAATGTTTTCTGCTAATCCGTCTCCGTCATAGTCAAAAATATCTGGTGCTGCTGCACTACAAGCCCCACAAGAGATACAAGCATCTTTGTCAACTAATGTATATTTTGCCATGAGAAATTCCTCCTTTATTCTTCATCGGTTCATTAGTATTATAGCTTTAAGTTTGCATGAATTTCAATCATTTTGCACAAAATTAAAAAAAAATTATGGTATAATATAGAAAAATACTATCTAAAGGGGAAATTCTGATGCAATATACATCGCGAATGCAACGTCGTCAGCAATTGCAGCAACAAACGGAGTTAAATGAACAAAGTGTTGAAAAATTAATAGATTTAGAAATTACGAAAGAAATGCCAGTGAATGTTTCGCTGGCTATCGAACAGACGGCATCACAATCACGACAAATGATTCGTAACCAAAAGCAAATTGATCAACTTGTTGAAGAGCTTCATCCGTTGACTACTGAGGCACCTGTTGATGATACAAATTTAGAAATTTTACGTCAAATCAATATTGTTACACCAGTTTCAACAGCTTCATTAGAGCAAGATCACGAGTATGAAGCAGCAGCGACAAAATTTAGTGAAGCAACACAACAATTACAGAGCTTACTAGGTGATTTACAAAAAAATCGACGGCAACGAAAAAGTCTAGTTACGCCGAGCCAAAAAACCATGACGCCAGAAGAACAAGCACAACGAGTAATGTTCGATTTGGAGGTAGCGAAAACTCAGGAATTACCGGTTTGGCCACAGTTGCATTCACAAGGAAAACAAGAGAGTGAAGCAACACAAGCGTTACAAGCAGAGCTTCAGGCGAACGTAAAACATGAGAATGGGGAAACACATGTTGAGCGAGAACAAGGAGTGGAGCAGCGAGACAAAGAAGAAAAACTCGCTGAAGAAACCAAAGAGTTAAATTTAGATTATAAAAAAGAAGTGGAACCAGTGATGATAGCGACAAATAGTCGTGAAGAAGATGGGGAAATTGCTCAACAAATTGCCCGTGATCGCTTTGTCAATAAAATTTTAATTGCGACGCTTGTTTTTTTAAGTGTTGCGGTTATTATTACATTAGGAATTGGATTATCTATTATATTTTTAGACCAAGGTGGCTTCAATTAGAGTGAGGCAAGTCAAATGTTAGTGACTATCCTAAAAAGATATTCTGATGTATAATAAGAGACGTGGACAAATTTTACTTGCCACGTCTTTTTGGTATGAACATTTTTTCACTAAAAAACGTGACATGGAAAGGAAGTTAGAGAATGAGCAAAGAATTAATTATTGCAATTGATGGTCCAGCAGCGTCAGGAAAAGGGACGCTTGCAAAAGAGCTCGCAGAGTATTTTCAGTATATTTATGTGGATACCGGTTCAATGTATCGGGCAGTCACATATAAAACAATCCAATCGGGAATCGATGTGAATGATGAAGAAAAAATCATGGAAATGCTAGCGCACACAACGATTACAATTACACCAGAACACACAACTTTATTGGATCAAGTTGATGTGAGTGAAGCTATTCGCGAAAATCAGGTGAGTGAAAATGTGTCATACGTAGCTGTACATCCGCGAGTTCGAGAGAAATTAGTTGACTTGCAGCGTGATATTGCGAGTCAAGGTGGTTCAGTCCTTGATGGTCGAGATATTGGCACAGTTGTCTTGCCAAATGCAGACGTGAAAATTTATTTAACAGCGAGTGTGGAAGCACGGGCGATGCGTCGGCAACTCGATAATGAAAGCCGGGGGATTACTAGTACGTTTGAGCAAGTACGTGATAACTTAGCATTGCGTGATAAAATTGATTCAACACGAGAAGTAGCACCATTGAAACAAGCAGATGATGCAATTTTACTTGATTCAACCACACTAACAATTCCGCAAACATATGCAGCGGCAATTGAAATTATTGAACAAGCACGAAAAAATAAAAAATTATCAGAATAATTAAGGAGAATTTATATGGCTTTACCAATCGTAGCAGTTGTCGGTCGTCCAAATGTAGGGAAATCGACACTTTTTAACCGAATTGTTGGAGAACGTGTCTCAATCGTCGAGGATGTTCCCGGAGTAACTCGTGACCGCATCTATTCAAAAGCAGAATGGTTAACGAAAGAGTTTTATTTAATTGATACAGGTGGAATTGAAATGGCAGATACGCCATTCATGACACAAATTCGCGCCCAAGCGGAAATCGCAATGGATGAAGCAGATGTGATTGTTTTTGTTGTGAACGGTCGTGAGGGAATTACGAGTGATGACGAGGCAATTGCCAATATCTTATATCGTAGTGATAAACCAATTATTTTAGCAGTGAATCAAATTGATGATGTAAATATTAAAGATAACATTTATGATTTTTATACACTTGGATTTGGAGAACCAATCGCAACATCAAGTATTCATGGGATTGGGGTCGGAGATGTCTTAGATGCGATTATTCATGCTTTCCCAGATAAGAGTGCCCAAGAATATGATGCTGATACAGTATGTTTCTCGTTAATTGGTCGTCCAAATGTTGGAAAATCATCATTAACAAATGCAATTTTAGGAGAAGATCGTGTCATCGTCAGCCAAATTGCCGGAACAACACGTGATGCAATCGATACACCATTTACGAAAGATGGCGAAAAATATGTCATTATTGATACAGCTGGGATTCGTAAACGTGGTAAAGTATATGAAAATATTGAAAAATATAGTGTGTTACGGGCTTTATCAGCGATTGAGCGCAGTAATGTCGTTTTAGTTGTCATCAATGCCGAAGAAGGAATTATTGAGCAAGATCGTAAAATTGCCGGGTATGCTCATGAAGCTGGAAAAGGTGTTGTCATCGTAGTGAATAAATGGGATGCCGTTAAAAAAGATGAAAAAACAATGCAGTTAATGATTGAAGATATTCGTGATAAATTCAAATATCTTGACTATGCACCAATTGTTTTTGTGTCAGCATTAGAGAACAAACGGGTACATACCATTTTCCCAGAAATTCAATTAGCATTTAAAAACCAAAACCGCCGCATTCCAACAAGTGTTTTAAATGATGTCTTACAAGATGCCCTAGCATTGACACCACCACCTTCACACCGTGGTCATGCAGCAAAATTCTACTATGTTTCACAAGTAGCAACTGCACCACCGACATTTGTCTTTTTCGTAAATGACACAGAATTAGTGCACTTTAGTTATCAACGTTACCTTGAAAATCGTTTGCGTGCGACATTTGATTTTGAAGGAACACCAATCCACTTCATTTTACGTCAAAAAAATAATGACAAATAATCAATGGGAATGATAAAGAGGAGTTTTAGGAATGAATAAACAAAAAATAGCCGTGTTAGGAGCTGGGAGCTGGGGAAGTGCATTAGCACAAACGCTAACTGATAATGGTCATGAAGCAATGTTGTGGTGTCATCGTCAGGAAGAAGCAGATGAAATTAACACCTTTCATACTGTAAGTGAGTATTTACCTAATGTGGTATTAGACACACGTATTCAAGCGTACACGGATTTACAATTTGTAATGGATGCCGCTGATCTTGTATTATGTGTCGTTCCAAGTCAAGCCGTGCGGACTGTCATGGAGCAAGTAGCCAATGTAATCAGCGAACCGAAACTATTTATTACTGCCACAAAAGGGATTGAAAAAGATAGCCACAAACGGATGTCAGAAATCATTACCGAAGTTGTTGGTGACAATGTCAAAGCCGTTGTTGCTTTGACGGGACCAAGCCATGCTGAAGAAGTCGCTATTCGTCAATTTACGGCACTTGTTGCTGCAAGTGAAGATGATACTGCGAGTAAAATTACCCAACAATTATTTAGCAATGATACATATATGCGAGTATATCGTAGTAATGATATTATTGGTGCCGAACTCGGTGGTGCACTCAAAAATATTATGGCAATTATAATTGGTGTGTTAATTGGACTCGGTTATGGTGATAATGCGAAAGCAGCAGTGATGACACGTGGTCTAGCAGAAATGATTCGCTTAGCACGTCATCTCGGTGCTGATCCAATCACATTTACTGGATTAACAGGTTTAGGTGATTTGATTGTCACGGCAACAAGTGTTCATAGTCGTAACTTTAATGCTGGATTGAAAATTGCTCAAGGGGAGAACTTAGAGCAATTACTTCATGAAATTAAAACGGTTGAAGGAATTAAAGCTGTTGTGTCAGCCCATCAATTAGCAGAAAAATATCAAATTGATATGCCATTAACCCAAGTGCTCTATCAAGTCGTTTATGAAAATGCTGATGTTGCAACAATTGTTGAAGAAATGTTAAAACGAGAAATGAAAGTTGAAATTTATTAATAAATCATTTAAAAAGCAAAAAACGTTATTTTCTCGCGTTTTTATCAAAAATATCGGTTAATAAAGCGGAAAAACGACAGTAAGTGCTTGCAATAGTGAACAAAAATATGATACAGTCAAAGAGTAAAAAAATTAATTTTTGATTACTCAGGAGGTTTTCAGCTATGATTACAAAAAAACAATTAATCGATGAAGTTGCGCACAAAACAGATTTAACAAAAAAAGACGTTACTGAAGTTTTAAATGCATTTATGGACACAGTGAAAGAGCAATTACAAGCAGGGGAAAAAGTTGCTTTAACAGGATTTGGAACATTTGAAGTACGTGAGCGTGCTGCACGTGAGGGACGTAACCCACAAACAGGTGCGACAATTCAAATTGCTGCTAGCAAAACACCAGCTTTCAAAGCCGGAAAAGAATTAAAAGAAGCGGTTAACGCATAAAAAAAACAGATACAAGTGTGCTTGTATCTGTTTTTTTCTTGTTTGACTTGACCTAGACAGATGGAAGAAGTATGATAATTACAATAAAAAGTAATTTATAGGGGGATGATGCTAGTATGGAACGAAAATTGAAAATGCGTGCACAATTAAAAGAATTAATTGGCTTAGAGATTGATCCGAATATTTTTGTGAAAGTGTATGATCTTGGATATGCAATTAATATCAAGATTTACCAAAAAGAATTGGAACATGGAACAGAATTATACGTCAATGTTGATTTAGATAAGAGTTTCTTATCAGGAATTTATGATGACTTTGATCAAGCAATTACTGACTATATCCGCGAAAACTTACGTTTAGGAATGGAATATCACCACGGTGACATTCACTATTTCATTTCTTTACGCAGTTATCGACCAAAAAGCTAAAAAAAACAGACAAAGTCTGTTTTTTTTTAGATTTGGCTGAAAATCATTTTGAGGTTATCAAGTAAGTAGTCAAATTCGAACTCAGTTGTGAGATGCGAGAGGCTAATACGAACACCACTTGTTGCTCGTTGTTCACACCGAGACATCGCATATAAAATACGACTTGGTAATTTAGCCTTTGCCACATCTGCTGATTTGGTTGAAATACAGATGCCTGCTTGATCAAGGGTATAAAGAATATCATCAGAATTCAGACCTGAGACTGAGAAGTTGACAATATACGGTGAGTAACTCTCTTTTGGCGTATTGATGGTAATGAAATCATATTGCTCAAGGAACTGACGTAAACGTTGGTGTAACGTATCGACATGAGCATGTTTTTTTTCAATATTTTCTAAAGCGAGTGCAATTGTTTTTCCGACAACCATATTGGCAGGTGTATTGGCAGTACCACCACGAACACCAAATTCTTGCATTCCTCCGAACATACGACGAACAATTTTACTATCGAGGCGTCGATATAAGAGTCCACTTCCTTTTAAACCATAAATTTTATGCATCGAAATTGAAGCGAAATTAATGTCTAAATCAGTGAAAGCATACGGAATTTTTGTGAATGATTGCACCATATCTAAATGGATATAAGCATCTGAATGGGCACGAATCAATTGAATTGCTTCTTCAACAGGCTGGATACTCCCAACTTCACTGTTAACATGCATAATTGAAACTAAGATTGTTTCAGGACGTAAAGCAGCTTGTAAATCTTCGAGACGAATTCGACAATTTTCATCAACAGGTAAGTAGGTAACTTCAAAGTTATGATACTCCTCTAAATAGCGATACGTATCATAAACAGATGAATGTTCAATCATAGTTGTGATGACGTGTTTCCCCTCTTTTTTTCTTGCATCAGCAACACCTTGAATAATCAAGTTATTTGATTCAGTTGCTCCTGACGTGAAAATTATTTCTTCATCTTGAACCCCAAGAAAGCTCGCAACTTCAGTTCGTGCTTGTGCAAGTTGGTCGTTGGCAGTGACACCAGCTGTGTGCATTGAACCAACATTTGCATAAAATTGATGATTCATTTTTTCAAATGCAGCAAGAATATCACTATTTACTGGTGTTGTGGCACTATAATCAAAATAGAACATAAAAAAATCCTCCTAAAAGTAATGACAATAATCATTATACCCTTTTATAAATTAAAAAAAATTTAGAAAAAAAACAGCGAAAAAACCAAAAATGTTTTATAATAGAAATAACCGCTCATATCTAGGCAAAATTACAATTGAAAACGATTTTTTTTAGATGACGTGAGCAAATCGCAAATAGAAGGAGAAAAAAACTGATGTTGAAATTATCGAAATTTACCATTGAAAATTTTAAATCAATTCACCAATCAATTACAGTTGATTTCAATAAAACAAGTATTCACAATTATGAAGAACAATTGATTTTCACGCAATTTCAACGCTTCGGATTATTTAAATTAGGGTGTCTCTTAGGAACAAATAACGTTGGGAAGTCAAATATCATTCAAGCAATGAGTTTTTTACAAAAGCTTGTGTTGCTTGGGGGGCTAGATATTACATATAATGAAATGCACAGTACAGATGTTCGTAACTGGAATTCACTGGATAAGCCAGCACGATTACAAGTAGAGCTAATTGGGGAAATTGATCAAGTCTTAACTGAATTTATCTATAGTATTGAGTTTAGTGGTGATGAAGTCATTCGTGAAGAACTAGTGCGTTCAATTTATCCACGTAAAAATAGTAAAGGACGGGCAAAAACTGTTTTTCACCGCGAAGGTGAGACGGTTATTGTTGGAGCAAAAACGAAGCGTATGGATCCAACACGAGTTTTTCTCCGTTATTTGATTGATACCGCATTAGATGACCACGGAATTGATGAACTCCGAAACTGGTTTTATCAAACAGTTATTTTAACAACTGGCTACATGCAAGCTGATTTTTTTGAACTGTATAAGAAATATCCATCAGTGGAAATTCAAAAAATCAATGATTTCTTGGGGCTTGTGAGTTATTTAGATCCGATGATCAAAAATGTAAAGATTAATGATGATCGTTTGTTCGAAGTCCATTCCCAAAATGGCAAAGTTGTGAATCATACGTTTAAAGAGTTAGCACCAATTGTTTCAAGTGGGACGTATAAGTTGATGGCGATTTTACCACATGCCATTCATGCGATTGCTACGGGAGCAACGTTGATGATTGATGATTTGAGTCAATCACTCGATACGAATGTGTTGCGCTTTATTTTAGAGATGTTTTTGCGCGATGAGTTAAACCCACGACAATCACAATTAATTTTTACAACAACGCAAGCCGAAGTACTCGATTTTGATTTGCGACGCGATCAGTTCTTTATTATTGATTTTGAATTTACGAACTTAACAACAATTGTTAAGAACCTCTTTGAAGATGTAAAACACAAAGGGAAATCAATTCGAAATGATTTGAAGTTGAAAAATCGTTATTTACAAGGGAATTTTAGCTATGTTCCAAATGTGGAGAATTTGATTGAATTTGTTCATGAACAGGAGCGAAAACGATGAGAAATACGGCTTTACAACCTGAAGTAAGTATCATAGTACACCTACAGGCAATTGGTGGTGAAGTAGAAGCATGTTTTCAAGCCCTTAGTGAGCAAAGTTTAGCGAATTGTCAGTTTATTATTATCCATGATGGTAAAAGTGGAGATGCTCTATATTTTGCGAATGACTTTGCAGCCCATGATGCACGCTTTGAAATTTATCTTCAAATGGGGATTGGCTGTGGCGCAGCTTATAATTATGGCTTAGATTGTGTCAAAGCGCCAGTTGTTGGCTTTCTCAGCGGCTTTGATGTTGTCGCAAGCAATTTTTGTGAAGCAATGGCCCGAGCATTACAGACGACATCCGCAGAAATTGCCTATTGTGATTTTCATAATACCTTATGGCAGAAGCCACTGACGCAATACCAAGAAGTCGGGTCAAATATCTCTAATAAACTGTATCGTACAACGTTTATCCAGAGTAAATTAGCAGCCTTTCGTGAACAAATTTGGTATGCGGATGTTCTGTTTAATTATCAAGCATTATTACAAAATCCACAATTAGTCGCGGTTCCGGAAGTAAGCGTTAAGCAACATCAGCATAATTTGCTGAAAGAGCCAACAACTGATCACTGTTATGATATTTTTCCAGTACTCACAACAATTGTGGAACAAGCACCACTAGAAACACGCCAAGAACTTTTGCCACTTTTTTTAGAAGCAATTTTTATCGAAACATTACCAAAATTTTGGAGTTATGGAGCGAAAGACTTAGGGACAATTAAACGTCAAACGGAATATTGTTTAAATTTTCTGACTCAGCACTTTCCTCAGTGGCGAGAAGTCGTATCAACACTCACCTTGGGAACACAATTTCATGATGTGTACGGTCGTTTACCACAACTGAAAATGCAACAAATTGATGGTTGGCGAGGACTTTCGGTATTAGGGATGTTTAAAATTCGTCATTTTTGGCAAAAATAGTGACAAAAACCGACTGAAATACGGAGAAACGAGTAAAATCTTGAGTTCTCCGATTTTTTTTGAAAAAAAAGTTGACAATAAGTCGATTTAAAAGTATACTAATTATTGTCAATGAGGTTGACGGCAAAAGATTGGGCTATAGCCAAGCGGTAAGGCAACGGACTTTGACTCCGTCACGCGCTGGTTCGAATCCAGCTAGCCCAGCCAATTGAATAACTACCAAGTATTATTTGGAGCCATAGCCAAGTGGTAAGGCGTGGGACTGCAACTCCCTGATCACCGGTTCAAATCCGGTTGGCTCCTCCAAATCACCTGCCTGGGTGGCGGAACTGGTAGACGCACGGGACTTAAAATCCCGCGGATAGTGATATCCGTGCCGGTTCGATTCCGGCCCTAGGT
>JTLC01000074.1:29912-50823 GCA_000798955.1 Firmicutes bacterium ZOR0006
AAGAAAAAATTCAAACGAGGAAACTCGTTTTTTTTGTTTTCATTTTTAGTTAGTGTTCGAAAGATATATTTTTTGTTAATGTTTTGTGAATTTTTCGTTGTTGTAGCTACCTTTTTTTAACAAAACACGTTATAATTTAATTGCTCCGGTGTTGTTTTCAAGTCGTGAGCACGTTATAATTGCAAAGATATCAATTTTGAAAAGTAAGGTGGCACATAATGCTTATGAATATTGTTGAAATTATTTTGATACTAGTGAACGGACTCTTGTTTGGATTTACAGTGTATCTCTTTTTCTTAATCGTAACGGGGTTACGCAAGCAAGAACGTGAATATGAACTTGTTGCACCACAAAAACGGTTTTTAGTTTTAGTAGCAGCACATAACGAAGAGGCAGTAATCGCGGGTATCGTGGATAATCTTGTTAATAAAATGAAGTATCCAAAAAATCTATACGATGTTTATGTCATTGCTGATAATTGTACAGATAAAACTGCGGCAATTACATTAGCTGGTGGGGCAAAAGTTGTTGAACATACGAGTAAACCCGGGGAACCAAAGGGTAAACCACATGGAATTCGCTATGCGTTAGCACAATTAGATAAACAATTAGTGGATTATGATTTAGTTGCTTTTTTCGATGCGGACAATTTAGTTGATCCAGAATTTTTCAATGAAATGAATTCACAATTTATGCATGATGATAAAATCAAAGTTTCACAAGGATACCTTGATAGTAAAAATCCAGATGATAACTATATTTCTTTAAGTTACGCTGGTGTCTATTATCAAACAAATCGTTACTTCCAAGCGGCGAAAACGCGTTTAGGATTATCAGCAAGTCTTGGTGGTACCGGATTCGTTGTTGATCGTGGAACATTACAAGAAATTGGTTGGACTGCCGATTCATTAACTGAAGACTTGGAATTCCAAATTCAATGTCAATTAAAAGGATACAAAATTGCTTGGAATCACTTT
The DNA here is from genome assembly GCA_000798955.1 of Firmicutes bacterium ZOR0006. GTDB lineage: Bacteria > Bacillota_I > Bacilli_A > Culicoidibacterales > ZOR0006 > ZOR0006. The sequence goes on from JTLC01000074.1 coordinate 30,890, forward strand.
ACCTTTATTTTCGATGAGAAACCAACTGGATTCCGCCAATCAGTCGTTCAACGCTTACGTTGGACACGTGGGCACTGGACAGTGAAAAAACGCTATTTTACAAAATTATTAAAAGGATTTTTGGCGAATCGCTTAGAAAATGGCAAACGGAATTGGTCACTACTTGATAGTGCACTCTATTTAATTTTTCCTGCAGTTGGAGTAGCCAGTTTTTCTGTGTTTTTCTTTAATGTCATTGTATTTGATATTAATCCATTTTCATTTTTACCAATGTTATTGGTGATGTACTTATTGAGTGTTCTGACACTTGCACACGCATTGAAAACAGATACGCGTAAAAAACCGAATACAAATCCATTTTTAGTAATTTTGGCAACGTATTGGTATACATGTACATATATTTTCATTTGTTTTGCCGGTATTTTAACATATAAGAAAAATGAATGGGTACGAACTGAGCACAAGAGTTCAACAGCAATTGAAAACTTAATTCCATAAATTGAAAAAAATTTCCGAAGGGAAATTTTTTTTTTGGAAAATATAGGTAGCAACCGAGGGTGACTATTAAAAAAAAATAAAAGATATGCTATAATAAGACGCATGATATTCAGTGGGGAGGCAAAGCGAATGCTAGCGTTTTTAGAAGGTCCGTTATGGCAAACAATTCGGATAAGTTTAGATATTATTATTGTTTGGGCAATTTTTTATGGGATTATTCACTTAATGAAAGTGAATGTAAGAATGATCCAAATCTTTAAAGGGGTAGCAATTATCATTATTTTGAAGATTGTCAGTAGTCTTTTACAATTGAATACGGTTGAATACTTGATGAACCAGTTTATTCAATGGGGCGTACTCGTTATTTTTATTATTTTTCAGCCGGAAATTCGAGGTGCCTTGGAACAACTTGGGCGTAAAAGTTCCTTTGGTGTTCAACAACTTGGTGAAACGCAAACGATGAATTTGATTGATCAACTTGTTCAAGCTAGTGAGTATATGGCGAAACGTCGAATTGGTGCCCTCATGACAATTCAAAGACAGACTAGTTTGCAAGAGTTCAGCGTCCAAGCCACATCAGTTGATGCATTAGTGACAGCACCGCTCTTAACAACGATTTTTACGCCAAGCACTGCTTTGCATGATGGGGCAATTATTATTCAAGAAAATCGTATTGTAGCGGCCGGGGCAATTTATCCAACAACGAAACAAGAGGGTTTACCAGCTGAAATGGGAACACGACATCGAGCTGCCCTAGGGATAAGTGAGATAAGTGATAGTATTACCATTGTTGTCTCTGAAGAAACTGGAGAAATGTCAATTGCTCGATATGGGTTTATTGAAAAAGGTTTAACTGCCGAACAGCTAAAGGCAAAATTACTCCAACAATTTGAAATTCAACCAATATCAGAGGTGAGATAAATGCAAGCAAAACAGAATGGAAAAAAGATTCTTGATTTTTTTCAGGAAAAGGTGGAACAAATAAAAGAGCTGTTTAATCGGATTGGTCGAATTTTCGATTCACTCTTTTCGGATAATCGATTTTTGATTTTAATCTCCTTCCTCGGTGCAGTTGCCTTATTTGTGACGATTAACTTTAGTTGGCTGTTGGGAAATGGAGATAATCAAGGTGAAGTTATTACGAACATCCCTGTTATTCAAATTTATGATAAGGATAGCTACGTTGTCGAAGGATTACCAGCATTTGCAAACTTAACACTTATTGGTGATACAACTGATATTGAAGTTGTAAAATCGCTCAAGCAGTATCAAATTGAAATTGACCTGACTGGTTTCAGCCCTGGTGAACATATTGTTGAATTACGGGTGAAAAATATTGAACCCGGTGTGACGGCTGTAACTGATCCGCAGCAAGCACAAATTACAATTACCCCCAAAGTAACGAAACAAACAGGAGTTTCGTATGAACTTGTCAATAAAGCGAATCTCAATCAAAATTATGATGTTGAAGATGTTAAATTATCACAAGATACAGTGTTGATGAAGGGAGCACAAGCAACATTGGAGCGAGTCGCTATTGTTCAAGCTCTTGTTGATGTCACCAATTTAGAGCTTGGTGATTTTAAGGGGAAAGCGCAATTAGTTGCCTATGATGATCGTGGAAATAAACTAGATGTATCAATGGAACCAAGTAGTGTGGATGTGACTGCAAATGTTGTCGAGTACAGCCGCATTATTCCGATTATTCCTGTTTTTGGTGGTAATTTGCCAGAGGGGAAAGCTGTTAAAAATTATAGCTTTAGTCGGAATGCCGTAATTGTGTACGGCCCACGGAATGTCCTGGATACACTGACATCAATTCGATTACCACTGAATTATCCAGAGTTGCCAGATGGCCAAGATGTTGTTGTCAATATTCCGTTACCAGCAGGGGCACAAAAAATTGAACCTGCAACAATTACTGTGAATGTGACATATGGTAACACAACAGAAGAAACATTTATGGACATTCCAATTACTGCTCAAAACTTAGCAAAAGAATACGAAATTAACTCTGAACAAACCCCAATTACTGATGCGACTGTCAAAGTTGTTGGGACACCAGAGTTATTACGATTATTAACTGATGAACAGTTAAAGTTGACTGTCAATTTACAAGGATTGACAGCGGGAACGCATGAAGTTGAAGTGGGTATTGACGCACCGACATATTTTAACTACCAAATTGACCCAAAAACGATTACAATAGTAATTGAAGAAAAATAATTACCAAATACTTAGGAGGAATACAATCATGGGAAAATACTTCGGAACCGACGGAATTCGTGGTGTAGCAAATGAAGTTTTAACCGCAGAATTAGCATTTAAACTAGGGCGTGCAGTTGGGCATGCATTTTTGGAACATACGCAAACAGAAAAGCCATTCGTCATTGTCGGGCGTGATACACGAATTTCAGGACATATGTTAGAAAATGCCTTAGCCGCTGGATTTCTTTCAGTTGGTGTCAATGTGATGAAGCTTGGGGTGGTCTCAACACCAGCGGTTGCTTATTTAACAAAGCAAATGAAAGCGAATGCGGGTGCTATGATTTCGGCATCACATAATCCATTTGAAGATAATGGTATCAAATTTTTTGGTGCCAATGGATTTAAATTATCTGATGACCTTGAAGCACACATTGAAGAGTTACTAGATAGTGATGCCACATTTGAGCATCCTATTGCTGAGGGAATTGGTGAAATTATTCTGAATGAGGAAGCTGTTGAGCGCTATTTACGTTTTATCAGCAAAACAATCTCGCAAGATTTATCGGGATTACATATTGCACTTGATTGTGCTAATGGTTCAGCAAGTCAATTAGCACCACGCTTATTTTCAAGCTTAGGAGCAGAGATTTCGACGATTGGAACATCACCAAATGGAACAAATATCAATGCCAATATTGGTTCAACACACCCAGAAAGATTAGCCGATTTTGTTGTTGAAGTTGGTGCAGATTTTGGACTTGCGTTTGACGGCGATTGTGATCGTGTAATTGCTGTTGATGAAACTGGAAAAATTATTGATGGTGATTACATGATGTTTATCATGGCCAAAGCCTTACAAGCTAAAGGGGAACTCAAAGATAATATGTTAGTTTCAACAGTAATGAGTAATCTTGGCTTTTATAAAACACTAGAAAAAGTTGGTATTGAAACAATCCAAACTGGTGTTGGAGATCGTTTTGTTGTTGAAGCGATGGTAGCTGGAAACTACACACTAGGTGGTGAACAGTCAGGACATATCATTTTCCTTGAGCATGCAACAACAGGTGATGGAATGTTAACTGGCCTCCAATTTGCGGCGATGATTCTTGAGTCAGGGAAAAAAGTCTCAGAATTAGCGGCAGAAATGCCGAAATTCCCACAATTATTAATCAATGTAAAAGTTGCCAATAAAAAAGCAATTATGGAATCACCAGTACTGGCACAAGCAATTGTTGAGGTCGAAGCACAAATGGCTGGAAATGGACGTGTACTTGTGCGCCCTTCAGGGACGGAAGAGCTTGTTCGCGTAATGGTCGAAGCAGAAACAGATGCTATTTGTGAACAATATACGAATCAATTAGTTGAAATTGTAAAGCAATTAAGCTAATAAATGAAGCACCGGCAGGTGCTTTTTTTTTAACTAACTGTGATATTTATCTATACAAGCTTGAAAAGTTCAAAAAAAAATTACATCTAAAAAAGCACATGCTTTGCTTTTAAATATAAATTACATCTCGGAATTATCATTGAAAGAGAGAAAAAATCACGAAAAAAAGTAAAAAAAAGCATATACAAGTGATTTCAAGAAGTTGTATAGGTTTTTTGCTTGTTGTAGAATGTGATACAGTCAATCACGTAAGGGGAGAGTAGCCCTGGAAAGTGAAGCAAAAAAAGGAGGCGCATATATATGTGTGGAATTGTAGGAATGATTGGCCAAGGCCAAACAAAAGCAATGATTTTAAAAGGGTTAGAAACATTAGAGTATCGTGGATATGATTCAGCGGGAATTGCCTTACATACAGGAAGAGCAGTTGACGTGTATCGTGAAAAAGGACGAATTGCTGATTTGAAAAAACATATTCCGACGGATGCAGATGCACATTTAGGAATAGGGCATACACGATGGGCGACACATGGGCGTCCTTCACAACGAAATTCACATCCACACCAAAGTAGTAATGGGCGGCTGACATTGGTTCACAATGGTGTGATTGAAAATGAAAAGCAATTACGTCAAGAATATTTACATGATAGTATATTTGCAAGTGATACAGATACAGAAGTTATTGTCCAGTTATTAGCACAATTAGTTGAAAAACATGGTGATTTACCGACAGCAATTATCGCATTACAACAGCTCCTCCACGGTTCATATGCTCTTGCAATTATTGATCGCGAGCAACCAGATGTTTTATATGCTGTGAAAAATAAATCACCCCTTCTCATTGGGAAAGGTGAAGAGGCAAACTACTTAGGGAGTGATGCCCTAGCGATGATTGATAAAACTAAAAATTTTTATGAATTAAATGATGGCGAATATGCCATTTTAACAGCGGAAGCAGTGGAAATTTTTGATCGTGAAGGAAAAAAAATTATTCGTGAAACATTTGAAGCACAAATTGATGCGAACGATTTAGCAAAAGGCCCATTTAAACACTATATGATGAAAGAAATGAATGAACAGCCGGCAGTAATTCGCCGTATTATTCAAGCGTATATCAATGATCAAAATGAAACATTAATTGATCAACAAATTTTGACAACACTGCGGAACGCAAAACGTATTTTTATCTTAGCTGCGGGAACAAGCTATCATGCAGGTTTAGTCGGAAAACAATACATTGAGACAATGGCACAGATTCCAACAGAAGTGCACCTTGCCAGCGAATTTGTCTACAATATGCCATTCATTCCTGAAGGGTCATGTTTCATTTTTATTTCACAGAGTGGTGAAACAGCAGATAGTCGAGCTGCATTAGTCGCAATTCGTGAACTCGGATTTGAAGCCTTAACAATTACCAATGTACCAGGATCAACACTATCACGTGAGGCAAATTATACACTGTTGTTACATGCAGGGCCTGAAATTGCGGTTGCATCAACAAAAGCATATACTGCACAACTCACAGTTTTAGCATTGACAGCTGCGGCTATTCGTAATTATGACTTAGACTTAAAGTTTGAGCTTGCACGTGTAGCAACGGCAATGGATCATATTTGTGAAATGCATGAACAGTTTGAAATGTTAGCACAGAACTATTTTTCACATGGTCAGCACGCCTTTTACATTGGTCGACATCTCGATTATTTTGTTGCTTTAGAGGCAGCGCTAAAATTAAAAGAAATTTCGTATATTCATACCGAAGGATTTGCAGCAGGGGAATTAAAACATGGAACAATTGCTTTAATTGAAGAGGGAACACCGGTTGTTGGGTTAATTGCTCAAGCAAAAGTAGCTAATCACACTCGTTCGAATTTGCAAGAAGTGGCAGCACGTGGGGCACATACGGCAACAATTGTTTGTGAAAGTTTAGCTCAAGCGGGAGATACAGTTATTATTGATGATGTCCATGAATTATTCACACCGCTCGTTATGGTGCTACCTGTACAATTCTTAGCATATTACGCTGCATATATTCGTGATTGTGATATTGATAAACCACGAAACTTAGCAAAATCAGTCACTGTTGAATAAAAGATATAAAATCAAATAAAAGAGAAAAAAACGCATTTTTACAATTAAATGCGTTTTTTATTTATGTTTTCTTGTTTTTTAGCGGAAATAACGTATAATGGTTAATGAAGATGAAGGAAAGAAGGTTTATTTATGCAAGATTTATGGCTCAAAACACAAAAAATTTTTCCAGGATTGGCAATTAGTATCATTGTTTATGGATTAAGCCTAGTGCTTGTCCAATTTGTTCCTGAACTTGGCGCAGGAACAATTGCTATCTTCTTAGGAATTCTCTTAGGAAACACTATTTTTACCCAGAAACGATATAATGATGGGACAAAATTTGCCGAAAGTGATTTGCTTTCATACTCAGTCGTATTATTGGGTGGGACATTGAGTATCCAATCGATTCTTGAATTAGGCTTCAACGGAATTCTCTATATTGTCATTTTAATGGGTGTGACAATTACGGGAACAATTTTAATTGGAAAACGAATGGGTTTTAACACAAATTTTACGCTATTAATGGCAGGTGGAAACGCAGTATGTGGGTCTTCAGCTATTGCTTCAATTGCGCCAGCAATTCAAGCGAATGATGAAGAAAAAGCCTTAAGTATTACATTTGTGAATATGATTGGGACTGTCCTCTTAGTCTTACTACCAGTTTTATCAGCATTTTTATATCAGTCAGAGTTAACCCAAACGTCAGCTTTAATTGGTGGAACACTTCAATCAGTTGGGCAAGTAGTTGCGAGTGGGGGGATGGTGAGTCCTGAAGTCAAAGAATTAGCGACAATTTTTAAAATTGTGCGAGTTATTTTACTTGTTGTTGTCGTTATTTGGTTCGGTAGCATGAAGGCTCGGATGAATGTGAAAGAACTCGAAGCAAGTGAAGGCAATAATCATCGGGCTCTTGCTCAACCAAAAACAAAGGCTAAAGTTCCCTGGTATGTAATTGGATTCTTTGTTACGTGTGGTTTATTTACTATTGGTATTATCACACCAGAAATCTCAGCCGGGATGAAAGAAGTCAGCCATGTGTTTGAAGTTGTGGCACTTGCTGGTATCGGTTTACGAGTGAAAATAGCTGATTTAATTTCACAAGGACCAAAAACCGCACTGTATGGATTGTTTATTGCTCTCGTTCAAATTATCGGAGCTGTAATTTTAATTCAATTCCTCTTTTAAGTAAATAATTGGACAAAAGATAGATCGCTGAGGTCGGATTTTCATTCGTGAAAGCCACTTTAGAAAGCGCGACTATCTTTTTTTCTTGCGACTGAGACTACCATTTTGAGAGCAAAAACAGTACAATAAAGAAAAGAAAGATTTGCAAAGTGGGGGACAATATGAGAATTTTAATAGCTGATGATGAACAACAGATGCTTAAAATTTTAACTGCCTTCTTTAAAAAAGAGGGCTATGAAGTTGAAACTGCAGGAGATGGTGCTGAAGCACTTGTGAAGTTTCAAGAAACAAATTATGATCTTGTTATTCTTGATTGGATGATGCCTCATAAAGATGGATTAACCGTTTGCCGAGAAATTAAGGCCCAGTCTGATGTCAAAGTAATCATGTTGACGGCTAAAAATGAAAATGAAGATGAGTTTTCGGCATTACAGGTTGGTGCGGATGACTATATCAAAAAACCATTTCATCCGGGAGTATTAATTGCTCGCATCCAACGATTATTACCAAAAGAAGATAATCTGACTTTTGAAGACATTGTTATTGATGAGTCAACGAAGAGAATTTTAAAAAACGGTGCTGACGTCAATGCAACGAAAACAGAATATGAATTATTGAAAACTTTGGCTTTACGGCGAGGAAAAATTTTAACACGACAACAACTTTTAGACCTCGTCTGGGGCTATGATTACGATGGTGATGAACGGACAGTTGATACACATATTCGTCGTATTCGGGATAAAATTCTTTCGGATGCGATTAAAACCCATCGTGGAATTGGCTACAGCTTGGAAGTGAAGAAATGAAATCACTGAGTAGTAAACTGACATTTGGGATTTCAATTGCGATTATTTGTATTTTCACAACCTTAATTTTATTAATTCAATTTGTTTTACCGTATTACTACAATTATATTATTCAGCAACAATTACAAACTGATACACAGACAGTTTTGGCAGCACCGAGTGAAATTTTACCGGAAGTGACGAAACGGATTGCCAATCTAAATGATATTATTATTTTACAGCAACCGCTCGAACAAAATTTGGGAACATTAAATCAACAATTGCTTGTGCAATTACAAACCCAAGAAATCTTGATTGGAGAAGCAATTATTACCCAGGAAATACTTGATCAGATTCACAATAATCAAGTAGCGAGTGAAGTTTTCGAAAATGATAAATTAAAAACGAATTTTTTTGTCAATTATATTGAACGTGACGGACAACTGATTGTGCTGATTGCTTCAACGGCAATTTTCTCAGAAGTAGCAGGAATTGTGAATCAGTTGAATGTATATATGTTGTTGATTTCGCTTGTGGTTATTTTAGCTGTCGTTTGGATTTGGTCACAGCGTGTGACGTTGCCGTTAAAAGAACTAGAAACAACAGCACGTCAAATCGCTCGTTCTGACTTTCACACTGTCGAAATATATACGAATGATGAGATTGAAGAGTTAGCGAAAGCAATTAATCAAATGAGTCAAGAATTAGCGAAAACACATCATAAGTTGCTTGAACGCAATCAAAATTTAAAAGCCTTCAGTGCTAATATTTCTCATGAAATTAAGACACCTTTAGCATTGATTAAAGCCTATGCCTACGGGATTGAAGAAGGACTAGATGATGGAACATATGCGGAAACAATCATCGAACAAACCGATGCAATTACGAGTTTGGTTGAACGGCTCTTAACACTATCAAAGTTAGAAAAAGATCCACTTGATTGGCAAGCTTACAATTTTGTTGAACAATTTGAAAACGTCTTGCAAAAATATCAAGTTCAATTATACCAACAAGATACGCAAGTGAAAATTACAATTGATAAACGTGTTCGACAATTGAATGTTGTCGCAGATAAACAGAAAATGGAGATGGTGCTGAACAATCTTTTAAGCAATGCTTTTAAGTATACAGCTAATAAGCAAATAGAAATTGCGATTAAATATCAAAAGAAAGCGATTGTTTTTGCTATTAAAAATGGACTTTCACCAGAAGCAGATGTTAATTTTGACAAGATATGGGAGCCGTTTTATGTTGTCGAACACTCACGGAATAAGAGCTTAACAGGGACGGGTCTCGGACTTTCAATTGTAAAAGCAATTCTAGATGCTCATTATATGAAGTATGAATTGAATCATTACAAAGAACAATTTGAGTTTGTTATGTATCTTTTAAAAGAATAAATGGCGAAAATACTTTGTTTTTTTAGGAAGTTGTCAAAAACTTGTCACAAAAGCTTGATATAATCAAGAAGTAGAACAAAGGAAAACCTGTTTGTTCCACTGCAATCTCAAATGGATGTGAAGAACAGTTGAGATTTGCTTGAAAACGAGCATTAACGTTGCCGCACGATGATGATTTGTTTTTCATGAACCCTCTTTCAATAATTTATTCGTCTTGATGATTGCCCAATCAAGCGGAACGAAAAAACGTCAAAAATGACGTTTTTTTTGTTTTATAGACGAATGAATGGTTTTTCTTTCCATTCTTTAATCTTACTGTCAAAGTGTTGTCACAAAAACACCGTATAATCATACTTGTAAGGCGAGGGAGAAGCCTCTTGAAACTTTGCTTTACGTCTTGGTACCTACTTTGCCCGAGATCAGGACCAAGATAATTATTTTTTCATTCTCCAATTTTTGCCCGAAAATTGCATGAATGTCGAAAACTCTTTCCGAAAACCTGGTAGTAATACCACACATATTTACCAAAAAAAGCAGTGTTGCCCGCACTGCTTTTTTTATTGTTGATCTTCAATTTTATCTTGCCAATTAAAGTTAATGTAGCGATATGTAATGACTCCAGCAACGGTTTCTTGACGAATAAATTTTGCTCGTTCAAAAACACGTTGTGCTGCTAAGTCAGTTTCAGCAACTGAAGCTACAAGATAACGAATGTTTTTGCTTGTTGCAAACTGGCTGTAGGCAATAAGTGCTTCGGCACCATAATGATTACCTTGATAATCTGGAAAAATTTCAACGTATACTTCTAGGGTCTGTGAATCAAGGCGTCTTTTGACACCAACATCACCAATGATAGTCTGTGAACCTTTTAAAAAAATAAGCCAAGGGCCAAGTCCATCAAGACTTAGGTCAGCAGCGAGTGCTGCCGCAAATTCAGCAACATGTGCCCCATGTTGCTTGAGATCAAAGTATTCAAAAAAGGTTTTATTAATCGAAACGAGTTCAAGTCGTGGTGACTGTGTGCGCATGTCAAATGCTCCTTTCAAATGTGCATAATGCAAGTTTCCTTTATTATACGCTGTTTTTTCGAACCTTGACAGGGGTTTTTTTGTGTAAACCTAGTCGTATTAGGAATTTTGTATTATAATGAGAAGTGATGAATTGCGATAGCAAGAGAAAATTATGAAAAAGTTAGGCAGTGAGAATAGATGAAAGTACATGTTCATGGAACCGATGTGAACTATATTGTTGACGGACAAGGGACAGATATTATTTTATTACATGGATGGGGTCAAAATATTGCAATGATGCAACCAGTTCATGATCATTTAAAACAATTCCACCGTGTTTGGACACTCGATTTTCCCGGATTTGGTGAAAGTCCTGAGCCACCGAGTGCATGGGATGTTTACGAGTATACCGCAATGGTCGTTGCCTTTGTTGAAAAAATGGGTATTAAAAATCCAACATTGATGGGACATTCATTTGGTGGGCGAGTGGCAATTATTTATGCAGGACAACAAAACCCTGTGAATAAAGTTGTACTTTTCGATGCTGCTGGAGTGAAACCAAAACGTGGTCTTGATTACTATGCTCGTGTCTATAGCTATAAAACCGCAAAAAAAGTGATGAGTTTACCGGGTTTAAAAAGTATGCAGGCGAAAATGCAATCACGTGCTGGAAGTGCTGATTATCAAAATGCTAGTCCAATTATGAAACAAGTCCTCTCGAAAGTGGTCAACGAGGACTTACAGCACTTGATGCCAACAATGCAAATTCCTGTTTTGCTTATTTGGGGTGAACTTGATGATGCGACACCAGTTAGTGATGCGAAAATCATGGAGGCAAAAATGCCAAATGCTGGCTTAGTTGTTTTACCAGGAGTTGGTCACTATGCGTACCTGGACAGACTCCCGCAAGTATTGGCGATTTTAGACAGCTTTTTGGGTAATGAACGTGGAGGAATATAAGGATGACGACAATGAATACGAATGATCTATTATTATTAATTTTTGCTGGTGCGAGTTTACTTGTACTCCTCTGGTATAGCATCATTAAAATTCAAGATGCGCTCCATATGCTACAACAAAATGTATATGATTTCCAACGCTATGTGAGTTGGATGAACCATCATATTGGTCGTGCCTTGCCATTGCCAGAATTTATACCGGCATTAATTTTATTAACATACCTACTCTGGGCAAATGTAACCGTATTATGGATTGGCCTTGTCGCTATTATTGTCATTTCGTTGTATTTAGGCTTACAATTACAGAAGAAGCGACAAAGAAACACAAAAAAACCGCTCGTCTTCACAGCACGTGTGAAACGATTACTAACGACGGTCTTACTCCTACAAGTGCTTGTCTTGGCAGCAATTATTGGATTTGTTTATTTTGCTGGAAATATCGTATTAATTCCTCTAGTACTCGTGTTGTTAGTTGCGAGTAATTACTATCTTGTCTTGGTTGCGAATATCATCAATAAACCGATTGAGGCGGCAATCCGAAATCGCTATATTAATGAAGCGCGAACAATTATCACAAGTAATAAGAATTTAACTGTGATAGGTATTACCGGAAGCTATGGTAAAACAAGTGCCAAAAATATTGTTGCCACTTTACTAGGGGGAGAACATCAGGTGCTCATGACACCTGAAAGTTACAATACGCCAATGGGAATTACAATTACAGCACGAACGTTACTAAAACCAATTCATGATGTTTTTATTGCAGAGATGGGTGCCTATAAATTAGGTGAAATTCACGAACTGTGTGAAATCGCTTATCCAAAGCATGGCATTCTAACCTCAATTGGACCACAACATTTAGATACATATGGTTCAATTGAGAATGTCCAAAAAACAAAATTTGAGTTAATTGAAGCTTTACCAAGTGATGGTTTAGCAATCTTAAATCGTGATGATGAACTGATTCGTTCATATCAAATTCAAAATAACTGTCACCAAATTTGGTATGGTATTGATCGTGATGACGTGCTTTATAAGGCTAGTGATATTCATTTTGATCAACAAGGGATGTCATTTACAGTTACCCAGACACAAACGAATGAATCTGCATTATTTACCACAAAATTATTGGGACGACATAATATTTACAATTTCTTAGCAGCAATTGCTTTAGGACATCAAATGGGTGTTGATTTTGCGAGTCTGCAAAAAACCACACGTCAAGTTCAACCAGTTGCACATCGTTTAGAGATGAAAAAACAAGGAAATGTGACGATTATTGATGATGCATTCAATGCGAATCCTGTTGGTACGAAAATGGCACTTGAGGTACTTGGCAGAATGCCAGGGAAACGTATTGTCATTACACCGGGAATGATTGAACTTGGAGAGCAACAGGCACAGTTGAATTTCTTATATGGAACATATATGAAAGAAACAACGGATCATGTCATTCTCGTTGGACCAAAACAAACAGAACCAATTCAATCTGGGTTGGCGAGTGTCCACTATCCTGAGGCTCACTTACATGTCGTCCGTGATATTTACACTGCATTTGACACAATGCGTCAAATTGTCGGCAATGAGAAAGCGTCAGTGTTATTGGCAAATGATTTACCAGACTCATTTAACGAGTAAAGGAGGTCTGTACAAAGATGCGTGATGACATTTTAGATTTTATTAAAGAAGTACAGGCAATTTCTCATATTGGTGAACAATATTCTCAAGACCCGTATGCACTCGACAATTACCATTTGCTTGGCCGTCTCGCGCAAGCAATGTTACATCGTTATAGTAATGAACAGATTGCACAACGTGACTTGTTTATTGATTTTGAATATCCAACACCGCAACCAGCGGTACGAACGTTAATCGTGAATGATCAAGAAGAAATCCTTTTTGTTCAAGAAAAAGATAGTGGAAAATGGTCAATTCCAGGTGGTTGGGTTGATGTGAACTCTTCACCAGCCCGTGATGCAGTAAAAGAAGTATTTGAAGAATCAGGGTATGAATGTGAAATCGAGCGACTTTTAGCAGTCTATGATCGCAATCGTTATCTAGCGATTCAATCAACATATGACATTCTCTGTTTCTATTTCTTTGCTACAATCACTGGAGGAACACCACGTCCAAACCATGAAACCTCGGCAGTTGCATGGTATCGCTACGATAATTTACCAGAATTATCGCGAAAAAACACTCAATTTGAAATTGAGCATGCCTATCAAGTGTGGAAACAACAGCTTCCAACATATTGTGATTAAACTAAAGGAGAAAAAATAAAATGAAAATTCGTGTAGGAGTATTTTTTGGTGGTGAAAGTGTTGAACATGAGGTTTCAGTTATTTCAGCAAACCAAGCAATGGCAGCAATCGACACAGAGCGTTATGAAGTTGTACCTGTTTATATTACAAAAAATCGTGAATGGTATACAGGTGCCGTGCTTAGTGATGTCGCAAATTATAAAGATGAAAAACAGTTATTAGCTCAAGCAACACGTGTAAACTTAATCCAAGATGGCGGAAAGTATTATTTATATGCGTATCCATTTAAAGCTTTCCGTAATAAACCAGTTGCAGAACTTGATATTGCATTCCCAGTCATCCATGGAACTAATGGAGAAGATGGGTCATTACAGGGTTACTTTGAGATGCTAGGATTACCGTACGTTGGCTGTAATGTTGGAGCGGCCGCAGTCGGTCAAGATAAGATTTATATGAAAAATATTCTTCGTGATGCGGGAATTCCAATTACAGACTTTGTGTGGTTCTATACGAATCGTTGGTACACCCAACAAGAAGCAATGATTGAGATGGTTGAGTCACAGGTTGGATATCCAGTTATTGTGAAGCCAGCAAACTTGGGATCAAGTGTTGGAATTTCGTTAGCAAAAAATCGTGATGAACTCATCGATGCGATTGAAGAAGCGTGTCAGTATGATGATAAAGTACTCGTTGAAGCAATTGTTGCTAACTTAGTTGAAATGAACTGTTCAGTACTTGGCGATTTTGAAGCGGCACAACCATCAGTATTAGAAGAAGTTATGGGAAGTGACGAATTCTTAAGCTACAAAGATAAATATCAAGGTGGAAGTAGTAGCAGCAAAGGCGCAAAAACAGGTAGCAAAACAACGGGTACTGGCTCAAAATCACAAGGAATGGCATCAACAAATCGGATTATTCCTGCGCGAATTCGAGATGAAGAAACGCAAACAATTCAAACATTAGCAGTAGAAACATTCCAAGTGTTAAATAGCAGTGGTGTTGCACGGATTGACTTTTTGATGGATGGAGAAACACGTGCAATTTATGTCAATGAAATTAATACTATTCCAGGATCATTAGCATTTTATTTATGGCAACATACGGGAATGGATTTTACAGAACTGACAAATAATTTATTAGCATTAGCTTTAAAACGTGAGCGTCGCCGTCAAAATAAGACATTCTCATACGAAACTAATTTACTCGCAAACTATACAAGTACAGCTGGTACAAAAGGTAGTAAAGGTGTAAAACAATAAAAAAATGCAAATCCGTTGTTTTTGACAGCGGATTTTGTTATAGTCTTTATATTAGGTAAATATAATATAAATAAAAACTAATATAAGAGGTGGAGAGTATGAAACAAAATTTAAATAACGAAGAATTAGCGCGGCTGAGTGATATTTATAAACAACTCAGCAATCCTGTACGCTTGAAAATGTTGATTCGCCTACAAGCAGGAAGTGCTTGTGTCAGTGAACTCTGCGAAGTTAGTGGTGCAAGTCAATCAGCAACAAGCCAACATCTTAAAAAGCTGAGAGATCATCGTTTGATTAAGCAGAAGCGGCAAGCACAACAAATCTATTATTCTTTATTAGATAACCATATCGAAAAATTATTAGAAAATGGAATTGAACATATTCAAGGAGGTGACTGTCATGAAAACTAATACCCAACAAAATCACGCTGATTACGACCATGACCATCACGAGCATGCACATAATCATTTAGGTGGTCATCATCATCATTCATCAGGTAGCCAAAATTTATGGATTGCTTTTACGCTGAATTTTGTTTTTGCAATCATTGAATTTATCGGAGGAATGTGGACGGGTAGTACAGCAATTTTGTCAGATGCCTTACATGATTTAGGTGACAGTTTCGCATTGGCAATTTCAGCAATTTTACAACAAATTTCGCGCAAACCGGCACCGGAAAAATATAATTTTGGCTGGAAGCGTCTCCCCATTATTGGTGCAATCGTCAATATTCTCATCCTTATTGTAAGTGTTGTTTTTATAGTAAGTGAGGCAATTCCACAATTACTGAATCCGACGCCAGTTTATAGTACAGGAATGATTTGGATTGCAATTCTAGGGATTGTGGCGAATGGGATAGCAGTTTTCCGTATTTATGGATCAAAACGAATCCTTGATCGTACAGTCATGTTACATTTATTGGAGGATTTACTCGGTTGGATAGCCGTACTTGTAGTCGCCATTGTCTTAGTTTTCACAGACTGGTATTGGCTTGATCCGCTGCTGTCTTTGGGGATTGCCGGAATTATGGCAAAAAATATTTTTGAACAATTGAAAATTGTGTTCGTCATTATTTTAGGAGCAACAATTGATGAACCATTTAAACAGGAATTAGTGGCGCATATTTTCCAATTGACGCCAGAAATTATTGAAATTCCTAAATTTCAACTTTGGTCATTAGATGGTGACGAATCAGTAGCGTGTTTAAAAGTCCGTTTAGCAACACCAGATCGTCACGAAATAATTACGCAGCAAATTCATGACTATTTAGCAACAGAAGAAATTCATGAAGTAACGATTGAGTGTGAATTTGCAAATAAATATGATTAAAAAGTAGTTTTTAGTTGGAATTTTATGTTCTCTAAATTGTTATATTCAACAGCTTTTTGATATAATAACATTATTGTCTAATCTTTTGGAAGGGAGGGACGGTTGTGATGTCTAAACAGAATTTAAATCTTTTTGCTGCTGTAGCGATGCTCGTGGTTATTGCCACAATTAGTAGTGGAGCTATTTGGTTACATTATGCGAAAGGACAAATTGAATCTGAAAAAATTGAGCTTGAAGAGCAAAAAAGTTACTGGCAACTTGAAGGACAAAAAATTCAAGAAGAAATAAATTATTTACAACAGTTTCTTCCTAAGAAAGAAGGAGAAATCGGATGAAAAAACACCACACATATCAAAATTTCCTCTGGTTACTGACAGTTGTTTTGGTTATCATTGGGACAATCACCATCACAATTACGAGTGTGGCTAGTGAAAGAGCGAATGTTGCGAATTTAAAACAAGAAGTTGAAGAATTAGCATCAATATATACACAGCTCAATGAACAAGCGCAAGAGTTAGAACGAGAAATTCAAGAAACAGTCGAAATGGGTGAACAACTAGAGAAAAAAATAGCGTATCTCACATTTGATGATGGTCCAGGGGAAAGTACCGATGCTATTCTTGATATTTTAAATGAACACGAAGTCAAAGCAACCTTTTTTGTCGCTGGTTATATGGTTGAACAGTATCCAAACCAAATGCGGCGAATGATTCAGAATGGGCATAAAATTGCTTCTCACACGTACTCACACCAATATGAATATATTTATGCAAGTTTAGAAAATTTCCAAGCAGACTTTCAGCGAGCAAATGATATTATTCGTACATATACAGGAAAAGATATTACCATTTTTCGACATCCAGGTGGTTCAAGTACAACTGTTGGTAGTCCTGGTGTCGTCAATCAAACTCGCCACTGGTTAACTGAAATTGGGGTGAACTACACAGATTGGAATGTTGATTCAATGGATGCTTCGGGACATCATGTACCTCCACAAATCATCATTGATGAAACACTTGCACAAGCTGAGTTGCAACCAAATTATGCGGTTATTTTATTGCATGATGCAACTGCTAAACCAACAACAGTGCAAGCCTTACCGCAAATAATTGAGGGACTTCATGAACAAGGGTATGTTTTTGAAGCAATGCCTGATGGTATCGATTTTCCACAACATATGCTTCCCCAATAAGAAAGAGTATTCGATTTGAATAAAGGGATAAAGCGCGATATACTGGAAAGAGATAAGATTTGAAAGGGGAGTGGGAGCATGCAATTTTATTTTCATATTGCCGCGATTCGCTGGGGAGTTGATGAACATGGACATCCGATTGTCACCCATGTCAAGGGGAGCTATCAATTACACGAAGAACCTGTTATTGAAAAAACACGAGCTGTTATTGAACGACTGATTTTAAATGATAAACGTGTCGTATTGAAAAAGCAACAACATGAATGGCAGCGTGGAGCAGAATTAAAAAGTTTTTGTGCAAATGGAATTTGTTCAATTCGGACAGATTATTCGACAAATCTTGATGATTATTTTCCACATGATTTTCCAACATATGCATAAACAAGTACATGCAGTACTTGTTTTTTTATTGATGTACAGAGAGGTGAACGATCATAGGGGCAATTATTTGGGGCGTGATTATGGCAATCAAAACAAGATGTGATAGTTTTTTTCAAAATGAACACATTTCACCGGTACTCAAGCGTGGCATATTAGTGGTGATGGGTAGCATAGTAGTGAGTGGGATTGTGCTATTATTGCTTTTCAGGGTTCAATTATTGACTTGGCTTGGACTGGGACCAATCATACTAGTACTATTGAGCAGTATTTGGTATTTTTGGAAAAAAATAGCATAAAAAAAACAGGTATCCGTACTCGAAAATGAGCGGATACCTGTTTTTTAAACGTGAAAAGCTTTAAGTTTAGCTAAAGTTGCGTCAGGGTCAAGTTTGGCTTTCACATTTCGCTGGATATCAAGTATTTCACCAGTTGGTGAAATAATAAAAGTTGAACGTTCAATCCCGCGAACGGCCTTTCCATACATAACTTTATCTTTCATCACGCCATAAAGATGACAAACGTCTTCTTCAGGATCAGCGAGTAAGAGAAACTCTAATCCTTTTGTTTCGCAAAATTTTTGATGACGTTTAATAGTATCACGACTAATTCCAATCACCTTTGCATTTAGTGCGGTAAATTCAGCAGTTAAGTCTTGGTATGTTTCTGCTTGTAATGTGCAACCTGCTGTTAAGTCACGAGGATAGAAGTAAAGGACGATGTATTGTCCTTGGTAATCATGTAAAGAATGAGCTTGCTCATCTTGACCAAAAAGTGTGAAATTCGGTGCCTGTGTGTGTAATTCAATCATCAAATAACCTCCAATAAAAACCTTTATTTTGACTATAACAAAAAAAATGAATTTTGCCAAAAGAATTACTTTTTTTGTTGTCAATCACTAGCAACTTTTAATCTTTAAGTCAGGGAAAGAACTACGTTTTCACGATAAATCGTTGTATAATGAAGGTATCTATGAGAAAGAAGGTATTTATTTATGGCAACAGCACATATTCGCGCCGAAAAAGGTGATTTTGCAGAAACGGTTTTACTACCAGGGGATCCATTACGAGCAAAATATATTGCTGACAACTTCTTAAGTGATGTTGTTCAAGTGAATGATGTTCGTGGGATGTTAGCATTTACAGGGAGTTACAATGGAAAACGTGTTTCCGTGATGGGATCTGGAATGGGAATGCCATCAATTGGTATTTATGCACATGAATTAATTACACAATTTGGTGTAATTAATTTAATTCGTATTGGTTCATGTGGATCTTATCAAGCAGATGTTCATGTTCGTGATATCATTATTGGTCAAGCGACATCAACGAATTCAAATTGGCAAAGCCAGTACCAACTACCGGGAACTTTTGCACCGGTAGCAGATTGGGGATTAATGCGTGCTGCAGTAGAACAAGCAGACGGGTTAGGTGTACGTTACCATGTTGGGAATATCCTTTCAAGCGATATTTTCTATAATGCTCAACCAGATGCTTGGAAAAAATGGGCAGACATGGGTGTTCTTGGTGTTGAAATGGAAGCAGCGGCTTTATACATGACAGCAACACACTTAGGAGCCAAAGCACTGTGTATTTTAACAGTTTCGGATTCATTGGTGACATTCGAAGAGACAACGGCTGAGGAACGAGAAAAAACATTTACTGACATGATGAAAATTGCACTCGAAATTGCATAAGTGAGTGAGAAGCGAAAGCAACAAATTTATTTGTTGCTTTTTCTTTTGAAAATAAAGAAATAAAAACTTTACAAAGGAAATGAAATCGGTTACAATAAATTTAGAAATCGGTTTCGGATATTTTCCGTAAAAATTTATTTTCCCAAAAGAAGCGATGATGTAGAGAAATTATTATCGTAACTTAAATCGCAACAATTCGAAACCGGTTTAGAAAAAACCGAAAACTTGAAAAAATTAGGGGGTATTTACAGATGGTAAATTTCAAGAAGGTCATGACAAGTGTGGTAGCAGGGGGCTTAGCACTGAGTCTTGCA
>JTLC01000075.1 GCA_000798955.1 Firmicutes bacterium ZOR0006
AAGACAGTTACTCATTGCGAATTAGCTTTATCTGTAACTGTAAGAATTTTTAATTTTTTTGGTCCAATTTCTTGACATCGTACCAACGAGTTCTTGAAAAATATAATCTTTTCCGATAGATTTCAAAATACCATCATTCACATAGTAAGAAAGTTCACTCGCTGTTGCTGTAGGATAGAGCTTGAAGAATGTCGTTAGAAACTCAATGATTTCATTTGTCATAATGGAATCAACTGTACCATCACTTTCAATGACTTTTGGTTTATAGTCTGATTTCTTAGGTATGCTGGTAATGGTCGGGTTTTTAGTCAGTACCATATTTCCAGAACCATCTACATAGACTGTCACTTCATAAGCAGAATGGACGGTCTTTATATTTTCCCCCTCTGTAATCAACTGGTCTACACTATAGGTCACATCAAACTGGTTTTCGCCATCTGCTTTTACCATCCATATCTGAACCCCTCTTACAGAAGACGATACAGGAATATCCTTTCGGACTGTATCAATATTGAGAGCTTGAAGTTCCTCTGTCAGATAGGCTTTTAAGTTTTCCATACGATTATCAATGGACTGGTCGTTTAGTTCCCATGAATAGTAAACTTTCGCAAAGTTCTCTACAAAATTTTCTACATTATGAGTATCAACATATTCCTTTTCTATGATGGTTGTTTCGTGAATGGTGTGGGTATCAACGGCTGTAAAGTGCTTAAATATTGCAAAGCTGAAACTAAGCCCTAAAAGCACCCATAAGCCAATCACAACCTTTTTACGAGGATTGACTTTGTAGATACGAGGTTTCTTTTCCTTTGGTATCTGTTTTTCTTTATTCTGATTTTTTCTGAATTTCATCATTGAATCTTCCTTTCTCATTGTTTGATTCGTCCTGCTCCTACTAAATGCTGTTGCCAATAGGAGCTTGTTAAGTCGGCATAGCCGATAGGGTCTCCTGCGTGAAACATTCGATTATCGCCTAAATAAATCCCGATATGAGTAATATAAGAGCCAGCGTTATAGGTAGAATGAAAGAAAACCAAATCGCCAGCTTTTGCTTCGGATAGTGGGATATGTTGGGTCACATCATATTGTTGTTGTGCGGTTCGTGGTAATTTAATCCCAGCTTTGCCATACGTCCATTGTGTCAGTCCGCTACAATCAAATGAAGTAGTCGGGGAAGCTCCGCCATAGACATACTTCCAACCCTCATATTTCAGTGCTTCGTCCATGATGGCTTGTACCGTATTATCATTAAATTGAGTTGTGACAAGATACTGCGTAACAAGCTGAACATAAAACATATTGCCATAGTTATATCGCCAGCCCCCATTGATGGGTATGGCTATTGGATTGGGATAGGACACTTTTTCGCCGTCTGAATATTCCTTAGAGAAACTTTGAGCCAGTTCAAAGGTATATTTGTTTCCACGATTAGCCACATACCCTAAGAAGCCACCGCCATAATTGTAGGACTGAATAACCGATTCCAAATCCACACCGAGCCTATCTCTACTGGCTAATAATTCACTGAAATACTTCACACCTTGCTTGATAGATTCTTCTGTACTCAATGAATTGGGTGGTAGACCAAGGGATTCCGAGGACTGCATAACATCTTCGGCAGTACCGCCCGATTCCACCTGTATAATAGCAAGCAGTACATTAACGTATTCTTCAATGCCATATTCTCTAGCGTATTTTTCTACCATAGGCTTATGAGCCAGCACTTCTGCGGAAACATTCACACCGCCATAGTGAATGTTTGAAAAACCGCCTGGATGTAGAATATAAATTGGACCAAAGGTAAAAGACAGTATGGTATAATTTAAATACCAAAACCCGGAGGAACTAAAATG
>JTLC01000008.1 GCA_000798955.1 Firmicutes bacterium ZOR0006
TATTTGCCTACCGCATCCGCTCTTGCCTAAGAAAGCTAGGATTGCAAGACCACGGTCAGCACTTGGTTTGCGGCGTGCTTCAGCCTAGTGATTGGCTGAAAAACAAAAATGACTGAACTCATTTTCTGTGAATTCAGTCATTTCCTTATTTTCGCCGCCATCACTTTTTCACCTGAGATACTTGGTAGTGAAAAACGGCTTCAGCACTTGGTTTATTCGGCATGCTTCGCTCTACGGACTTCGTCAAAACAAAAACATCGCTCGAAGATTTTGTTCACGCGATGTTTTCTTTTTTGACATACCAGTCCGTTGCCAGAAAAATCTGGCAACGAGCTCAGCACTTGGTTTATTCTGTTGGTGTTGTTAACTTTGTCATTAATTCATCGTAAGCTGTTTTGACTTCGTCATTTGTGAATTCAATTGCTGCTTCACTACGAAGATCAGCCATGAATTTTTCATAGTTGGCACGTGTTTTCTCTGCTGCTTGTAAATCAGTTGTGATTTCAGCTTTGAGCTCATCTGTTAATTCATATGATTTTTTATCGTAGACGTTAATGATGTGATATCCAAATTGAGATTGAACAAGTGAATCTGTTGTTGTATCTTTTTCTAAAGCAAAGGCTGCGTCAGCAAATTCAGCAACCATTTTATCTTTACGGAAACATGAAAGGTCACTTGCTTCTTTGATGGTGATTCCTTCACCTACGATTGATTGTTTAGCAACGACTTCTTCGACAGTATAGGTTCCGGCTTTAATTGCATCAAGAACTTTTTGTGCCTGTGCTTCATCTTCAATCAAAATGTGGCGAGCACAAACTTCCTCAGTATAAGATTTTTCATAAGCTGCTTGAATTTCTTCATCACTTACTGGTACAAATTCTTTAAATAATTCTTCAGTGTATAAGCTTAATGTGAGATAGTCACGAATATCTTGTTCGTTGCTAATTGGATAACCAATTAATGATTCAGCTTGTTTTAAATAATCATCACCATATGTTGATTTTAAACTATCAATAGTAGCGTTGATATTAGATTTATCAACATTTGGATAGCGGCTTGATAAAACAGCTAAATCAATTTTGTCGGAAATTTTATTGATTCCAGTTGGTGATTCTAACAATGTAGTTGGATTATCAACTTTGATTTCTTTTCCAGAAACAGTGGCAACTGCTTCACCACTTGATTGATTCACAACAGAGTTAATTACGAAAACACCGAGAACAACGGCAACTACGGCTGTAATTGCAATTGCAATGATACGTTTTGTATTTGAATTTGATTGTGGTTTATGGCTGTTTGGGCCTGTTTTTTGTGTTGATTTCATAAATGTGAAAGCTCCCTTTTAATTAATGTCAGTAGTGTCTTAACGACGTAATTGTGTCGCTAAATTAGCCAAAGTTTCAGCTGAAGTTGTTGCCATGTTATTCGCCCAAGTTGCATGATACCCATCAGTATGAGCATCAAAACGTGGAACGATATGAACATGAAAATGGAATACGGCTTGTCCAGCCACGGCATGGTTATTGTTGACAATATTCACTCCTGTTGCCCCAACGAGTGGTACAATTTTTTTAGCGAGTTGTGTCGCGACTGCGAAAGTATGCCCAGCAAGTTTTTCTTCTAAGTCGAAAAGATCACGAACATGTTGTTTAGGAATGACAAGTGTATGTCCAATTGTCGTTTGTGAAATATCAAGAAAAGCAATTACGTCTTTATCTTCATAAATTTTGTGGCTTGGAATCGTTCCAGCTAAAATTTGACAAAAAATACAATCATTCATTTTCATTTCCCCCTCAATAATTAGATTTATCATAAAAATTTCATCGTCATTTCTTATTATATCATTTTGAAAGAGTGGGTATCTATAGTAAAATAAAGAATGTAGTAGAAAAAACACAAAAAATATTTAAGGAGGTACTCATTATGAGTCAACCAAAGTTAGAAATTACCAATCTGCAGGCTGCAGTTGAGGATAAAACGATTTTGAAGGGAATTAATTTAACAGTTCGTGGTGGTGAAATCCATGCAATCATGGGGCCAAATGGAAATGGAAAATCAACGCTAGCTGGTGTTTTAATGGGGAATCCGAAATATCAAGTTTGTTCGGGAACGGCGACACTTGATGAAGCTGATTTACTTGCATTACCAGTTGATGAGCGCTCAAAGGCAGGAATGTTTTTAGCAATGCAATATCCAAGTGAAATTGGTGGGGTAACGAATGCTGACTTTTTACGTTCGGCAGTGAATGCTCATCGTGGTGAGGGAAATGAAATTGGGTTATTCCCATTTGTGAAAAAATTAAATCAAAGTGTCAAAAAACTGGAAATGCGTGAAGATTTACCACATCGCTATTTAAATGAAGGATTCTCGGGTGGAGAGAAAAAGCGGAATGAAATTTTACAAATGATGATGCTTGAGCCGAAGATGGCAATTTTAGATGAAATTGATTCTGGTTTAGATATTGATGCACTCCGGATTGTTGGGACAAATGTTACACAATTAGTCAAAGATCGGGAGCAAGAAATGGGTGTCATTTTAATTACCCATTACCAACGATTACTTGATTATATTCAACCTGATTTTGTCCATGTCTTAATTGATGGACAAATCGTGAAAACAGGCGGTCCAGAGTTAGCGAAGCGACTTGAAGAAGATGGGTATGACTGGTTAAAAGAAGAACTAGGATTGAAGTCACTGACGCTTGAAGCTGATACTGAAGAAACAACGCGTCCGGCCAACATCGGCGCGTGTGGTACACGTCAAAAATTAGGATTATAAGAGGAGGAGACGGATGAATATGCTACCAGAACAACTACAGACCTATCTTGGACCTGATGCTCAACATGCATTAGTAATCGGAGAAGAAGGCCTCCAATTTAATAACACACCATTAACGGTGAATACTTTAGGTGATACAACGCACACAAATCAAGCATATTTCCAACAAGTGATGCAACGTACCGTCCAACCACTAACGACATATCGTCCTGCTGATGATACACTCGTAATTGAATTGGCAGCAGAAGTAGTGGTTGAACAACCATTACACGTAATTTATGTCCATCATGAAGCGGTTTTTCGCCGTCACGTTCTGTTCGTTGCGCAACCGTTTAGTGAAGCGAAAATTATTGAGCATCACATCATTGCTGATGCCCATCAACCAATGTTAATTGAACAAACACTTGAGGTGATTGTTCGTGATGAAGCAAAGCTTGAATATGCGAGTTTTGATGCCTTTGCGGAAATGGCGCAGTTACAAATGAGTCGTTTTGGAATTGTTGAACGGTCAGCAACATTAACTTGGTCGTTAGGATCATTTAGTAGTGGCGATACACAAACAGAGAACATTACACAACTCGTTGGTGCTGGAGCAACATGCCAAAGTACCTTAATGACGATTGGAATGGGTGAACAAAAGCAAACCCATCTTGTGCGCATTGATCAGTTAGCACCATATACGAGTGGGGTTATTACCAACCACGGTGTGATGCGTGAACGTTCGCAAGGGAACTTCGATGGAATTGGCTTTATCGAAAAAGGGGCTCATCAGGCAAATGCCCAACAGGAAAGCCGCTTTATGGTTCTCGATGATCAGGCTAAGGCGACAACGAATCCGATTCTACTGATTGATGAGTACGATGTCACAGCCGGTCATGCTGCGAGCGTCGGTCGTGTTGATGAAGAGACGCTCTATTACCTCCAAAGTCGTGGTTTAAGTAATCATGAAGCCAATGCATTAGTAACATTAGGCTTTTTAATGCCACTGATTGAAACGGTGAGTGATGAACGTCTACGCGAAAAATTACTCCATGTGATCGAAACGAAGGTGAGTCAACATGTATAATACTGATTGGACGAAAGATTTTCCAATCCTAAATCAGGAAATGAATGGGAAAGCATTTGTCTATTTGGACAGTGCAGCGACAAGTTTAACACCCGAAGTTGTCCTCGAAAAAATGAATGAATATTATCGTGAATATGGTGTGAATGTCCATCGTGGTGTCTATGCGATGGGAGCAAAAGCTGATGGAGAATTTGAATCAGTGCGTGATCAAGTTCAAAAATTTATCAAAGCATCGAGCCGAGAAGAGATTGTGTTTACGCGTGGAACAACAACGGCAATTAACATGGTTGCATTTGGCTATGTCTTACCAAAGCTCCAGGCTGGTGATGAAATTGTGACAAGTATGAGTGAACATCATGCGAATTTTGTTCCGTGGCAAGTCGTGGCGCAAAAAGCCGGAGCGACATTGAAATTTGCCCCACTTGATGCGAATGGTGCGGTGACGCCAGCAGCATTACAAAGTGTGATGAGTGAAAAGACACGCTTTGTGGCGTTAAACCATATGTCAAATGTCATGTCAGCTTTAAATGATGTGCAAGCTCTCAGTCGTGTTACCCACGAATTTGGTGCCGAAATTTTGATTGATGGTGCCCAAGCAGTTCCGCATTTATCGATCGATGTGCAAGCAATTGATTGTGATTTTTATGCCTTTAGTGGTCATAAAATGTTTGGTCCAACGGGAGTTGGGGTTTTATATGGCAAATATGCCTGTCTCCAAGCAATGGAACCGTTTGAATATGGTGGAGCGATGATTGATCAAGTCCAACAGTTTACGACAAGTTATAAAGATGCTCCATATCGTTTTGAAAGTGGGACACCAATGATTGCCGAAGTAATTGGTTTAGGAGCGGCAATTACTTATTTAGAAAAAATTGGGTATGCAACAATCCAAACACAAATCGAAACTCTTCGTGAATATGCGATACAACAACTCGAGCAACTCGAACAAGTTGAAATTTACAATCCCCATAACCATGAAGCAGCGACAATTGCTTTTAATATTAAGGATGTACACTCACATGATGCGGTCACTGTTTATGATTTAGAAGGTGTCGCAATTCGGGCGGGACACTTATGTGCCCAACCATTACTCAGTGAAATTCACCAAGGTTCAATTTTGCGAATGAGTTTACAGGTATATAATACGAAAGCCGATATTGACCGCTTTATTGCGGCAACAAAGAAAGCGAGTGATTTTTTAGATGTCTTATTCTTATGATGAACAAATGTTCCGCCAAATTATTATGGATCACTATAAAACGCCCCGTTTTAAAGGATTAGTCGAGCAACCAGGATTTGTGACGGTCCATTTAAAAAATCCATCATGTGGGGATGATATGCAAGTGCAAACCCAAGTTGAAAATGGTGTGATTACTGAAGTTCACCATGATGGGAGTGGTTGTTCGATCTGTTGTGCTTCGGCATCAATGATGGCGCAACTTGTCAGTGGTGAAACGATTGAACAAGCTCAAGCGAAAAAACAAGCCTTTTATGATATGGTGAGTGGTCAAGGAATCGATGAAGAATTACTTGATGAAGCAATCAGTTTACAAGGAGTGGCTAAATTACCACCCCGGATTAAATGTGCCACATTAGGTTGGAAAGCATTTGAGCAAACAATTTCAAAAGAAACAGTTGAGCAGGCCGAAGGCGTGACAATTGTTACAGAATAATAATCATTTGAGGAAGAAGGTGGGACTGATGGAACAAGTACCAGTAAGTGAAGATTATAAATTTGGCTTTAATGATGGTGACATTGGGATTTTAAAACTTGATAAAGGGCTAAATGAAGCAATTGTCCGTGAAATTTCACGAATTAAAGAAGAGCCGGAGTGGATGACTGAATTTCGTGTAAAAGCGTATCATCATTTTGTGAATACACCAATGCAAAATTGGGGTGCAGATTTAAGTCATCTTGACTTTGAGAGTATTCGCTATTACGTTAAACCATCGGAACGTGCTGAACATAGTTGGGAAGATGTCCCGACTGAGATTAAAGACACGTTTGAAAAGCTCGGAATTCCCGAAGCAGAGCAAAAATTTTTGGCGGGAGTTTCAACACAATATGAATCAGAAGTGGTGTACCATAGTATCCATAAAGAATTAGAAGATAAAGGTGTTATTTTCTTAGATACTGATTCAGCATTACGGGAACATCCAGATTTATTTAAAAAATATTTTGCGAAATTGATTCCATATACAGATAATAAATTTTCAGCATTAAATACAGCTGTTTGGAGTGGTGGATCATTCATTTATGTACCAAAAGGTGTTAAACTTGATCAACCGTTACAATCATATTTCCGGATTAATTCCGAAAACATGGGGCAATTTGAACGGACATTAATTATTGTTGATGAAGGTGCAGATGTGCATTATGTTGAAGGGTGTACGGCACCAACATATTCAACAGACTCATTACATAGCGCCGTTGTGGAAATTTATGTCGAAAAAGGTGGACGTTGTCGCTATACAACAATCCAAAACTGGTCGAACAATGTGTACAACCTTGTGACAAAGCGTGCACTTTGTGAAGAAGCAGCTTCCATGGAGTGGATTGATGGGAATATTGGTTCAAAAGTGACGATGAAGTATCCTGCTGTTGTTTTAAAGGGTGACTACTCAAAAGGAACAACAATTTCTATTGCGGTTGCGAGTGCTGGACAGCACCAAGATGCGGGAGCAAAAATGATTCATCTTGGACGCAATACGGCTTCGACAATTATTTCAAAATCAATCGCACGGAATGGCGGAAATGTGACATATCGTGGCCTTGTTGAACATGGGGCTAAGGCGATTGGGGCTAAATCCAACATTGAATGTGATACGATTATTATGGATGAAATTTCAAAATCAGATACAATCCCATTCAATAAAATTAAAAACGGTCTTTCAACTCTCGAACATGAAGCAAAAGTTTCAAAAGTTTCAGAAGAACAACTATTCTATTTGATGAGTCGTGGTCTAAGTGAAGAAAAAGCAACAGAGATGATTGTCATGGGCTTCATTGAACCATTTGCTCGCGAATTACCGATGGAATATGCTGTTGAATTAAACCAGCTCATGAAAATGGAAATGGAAGGCTCAATCGGCTAAAAAAGAAGTGTGGCAATATCACAACAAAGTGATACCGTCACACTTTTTGAATGTCTGTTAAAAAACGTAACAAGTATGAATTATACAGTCGAAAAGTTGCACGTTTGAACGAATATGATAGACTTGAAATGAGGTGAAAAGCAATGATGATTTTATTTTGGTATTTAATTGTGATCAATCTTTTTGGATTTGGCATAATGTGGCTCGATAAACGGCGTGCAATTCGGCAGCAATGGCGAATTCCGGAAGCAACACTACATCTTGTTGCTTGGTTAGGTGGTGGGCCGCTGATGCTTGTAGCTCGGCAGAAAATTCGCCATAAAAGCCAAAAGTTAGGGTTTTTGATCAGCTTTGGTGGGGCAAGTATCGTCTGGGGAATACTGAGTATTTTGTCTGTCCTGATAGCTATGGGAATCATCACAATTTTGAACTAAATACATGATTAAAAGACGAGGATAATCCTCGTTTTTTGCTTGTGTTTAAAGGCGCCAGTATGTATGCTAAAAGAGAAAATGAACACAAAAGGAGTAAGAATCATGAAAATAGCGATTATTGGGGATATTCATGCAAATTTACCGGCATTGAGAGCAGTAATAGAAGCAATTCATACACATCAAGTCGATGCAATTATCAGCACCGGTGATATTGTAGGCTACCTCCCATATCCAAATGAAGTTATTGATCTGTTACGATATCACCATGTACTGGTTGTGCAAGGGAATCATGATGCTAGGTTTCAAGATGAACCACTAGCATGTCAAGAGGAGCTTGATGATCGTAGCCAACAAGCTTCAGCTTCATTTATTTGGACCAATCACCAGTTAACGAATGTGAATCGGCAGTATCTCAGTAATTTGCCAACAGAAATGAGTTTACAGTTTGGTGCAAAGAGTTTGCGAATTGTTCATGGTAGCCATCGGCGTAACAATGAGTATCTGTATCCCGATGAACACCAATTGCAAGCAGTTGCCGAGGAGATCTTCGAGACGATTTTTGTTTCTGGACATACTCATGAAGCTTATGTCTGTGAAGTAAAGGGAAAAACATTTGTGAATCCAGGTTCAGTTGGTAAGCCAAAAATTCCTGGAGCGAAAGCAAGTTATGCAGTAATCACAATTGAGCACGAGAAGGTACAAGTTGAACTCCAAACGGTAAACTATGATTCAACACAATTATGTCAAAAAATTGTAGCAATACCGGGAATTGATTCGAAACTTCAACAATTATTCACAAACGCCGAGTAAAAATTTGGTACACTAAAGAGGAACACGACCGTAGCTTTTTCTGCTAGTAAAATCGTGATATAATAAAAAAGAAATTATTTGGGGAAGGGGGCCATCAAAATGGCATATTTATTTATTGGTGATAGCCTTGTTGCTGGCTATCCACATCAACATTCATTTGTGAGCGAGGTTGAACGCCAATTAGATGAACAGTGTGATAGAGCAGCAATTCCAGGTCAGACAACGGAGGAGCTACTTGTTCAGTTTCCACAGCTATTAGCGAAATTTCAGCCGGAAGCTGTTGTTGTCCTCATTGGGACAAATGATATTGCACAACATATTAATTATGATTTATATGAGCGTTATCTCGAACAATTTGTTAGTCTAGCTCATGAAGCGAATGTGGAATTATATTTTTCGGAAGTACCTTACTTTGAAGCGGTGGCACAACCATTTTTTAGTCAGTTAAATCTAGAAATGTTGAATCGTGGCGTTGTCCAAGCAAATATTCGGTTACACCGGGTGGCGACGAAATACCAATTACCGGTATTGCCACTTTCACGACATTTGACGGAATATAAACAAACAAGAGGGCTTGATTTTCTAACAAGTGATGGAATTCATTACTTAGCGAAATATGCTGATATTTATGCACAAGTGTATGCCCAAAAACTCGATCATTATCAACGTGGCGAAACAAAAGCAGAAATCCGCGAACGAATGATTGCGAGACGGCAAACTTTGAATGTGAGTGAGGCGATGAACACATCAGCACAAATTTGCCAACGTGTTCGTGAGCTCCCTTGCTGGCAAGAAGCAAAAGTTATTGGTCTATATGCCCCAATTCAAAATGAAGTAAATGCGATGTTATTGATGCAAGATCATACGAAAGAATTTGCCTTTCCAAAAATCTTAGGTGACGGGATCATGCGGTTTCATAGTGGTGATGGTGATTTAGCGATTGGCCAGTACGGAATTATGGAACCAATTAATTCAAAACAAGTGCAACCGGATCTCATCGTTGTACCCCTTGTCGCTTTTGATTGGGAAAATGATCGCCTCGGATATGGGAATGGCTATTATGATCGCTATTTACAACGTTTTCCAACACCAACAATTGGGTTAGCGTTTAACTTTCAAAAGGTGGATGATATCCCAAAACAACAACAAGATATCCCATTAGACTTAATTGTGACACAAACACATGTGTATACACCGGTAAAAATGGAAAAGTAGAGTAAAAAACTTGTCAGTTCCAAGATTTTCAGGTAAAGTTAAGGTATCATCGTATAATGGCAAGGAAAAATGGCTTGCGAGTTTCTACCTGTTGACCAATTTTCAACGGACTACGATGCTAACACGCATTTTTTGCGTGTTAGCAAGTATGGGAACCAAGATAACTGTCGATGACGGTTATTTTTTTTTAGATGATTATCAATAGAAGGACGGTACTAAAGATGAAAACAGATTTACAAATTGCCCAAGCAAATGAAATGGCAGACATCCGTGAAATTGCCCGCCAAATAGGGTTAGGTGAGGACGATTTAGAACTGTATGGGAAGTATAAGGCGAAAATTAGCCAACATGTCATGGCAAATGTTGCCCAAAATCCTGATGGGAAGTTAATCTTAGTGACAGCAATTAATCCGACACCGGCTGGTGAAGGGAAATCAACTGTGACAATCGGTTTGGCCCAAGCTTTACAACGTCTGAATAAAAAAGCGATTGTCGCATTGCGTGAACCATCACTCGGACCAGTAATGGGGATGAAAGGTGGAGCTGCAGGTGGTGGCCATGCTCAAGTTGTTCCAATGGAAGATTTGAATTTACACTTTACAGGTGATATGCATGCGATTACAACAGCAAATAACATGATTAGTGCTTTTATCGATAATCATATTTTCCAAGGAAACACACTTGGAATTGAGACGGTAACATGGCGTCGTTGTGTTGATTTAAATGACCGTGCTTTACGAGAAGTTGATATTAACTTAAGTCGCTTAACGCAAGAGCACCAACGTCGTGACGGTTTTGATATTACCGTTGCCTCGGAAATTATGGCTGTTCTTTGTTTAGCGGAAGATTTAGATGATTTGCGGGCGCGAATTGGACGAATCGTTGTAGCATATACGAATGAAAAAACCCCAATTACTGTGTGTAATCTAGGAATTGCGGGTGCGGTTACCTTAATTTTGCGCGATGCACTATTACCAAATTTAGTACAAACGCTAGAAAAAACCCCAGCGATTGTTCATGGTGGACCATTTGCAAATATTGCCCATGGCTGTAACTCTGTTCAGGCAACAAAATTAGCACAAAAATTAGGAGACTACGCAATTACAGAAGCCGGATTTGGTGCTGATCTTGGTGCTGAAAAATTTATGGATATTAAGTGCCGTGTTGCGAACTTGAAACCAGATGCCACAGTGATTGTTGCGACGATTCGTGCGTTGAAGATGCATGGTGGCGTGGAAAAAGCTGCATTAACCCAAGAAAATATTGTTGCGTTACAGGCAGGAATTGTCAATTTGGAAAAACATATTGAAAATATGCAGAAATTTGGTGTGCCATTCGTTGTCGCAATCAATAAGTTTGTCACAGATACACAAGCGGAAGTTGAAGCTTTACAAGCATGGGCACAAACAAATAATTACCCAATTGCATTATGTGAAGTTTGGGAACATGGTGGCGCTGGTGGTGAGGCATTGGCGCAAAAAGTCATTGATATTTGTGAAAATCAGCCAAGTAATTATCACCCACTTTATGATCTGGATTTACCGATTGCAGATAAAATCACGAAAATTGCGACTGAGATTTATGGAGCTGGTACGGTTGAATTTACACCGGAAGCTCAAGCACAAATGGCAACATTTACTGCTAATGGTTGGGATCAATTACCGATTTGTATGGCAAAAACACAATATTCATTCTCAGATGATCCAAAGTTATTAGGGAAACCAACAGGATTTACATTAACAATTCGCGAATTACGTGCGAGTGTTGGTGCCGGATTTATTGTTGCATTGACTGGAGCAGTGTTAACAATGCCTGGTTTACCGAAACAACCAGCAATGCTACAAATGGATGTTGCATCAGATGGCAAAGCGATTGGATTATTCTAATTTTGACTTTTTTATGAATAAAAACAAAAAAACAGCAAGCTAGTTTCACAAGAACTAGCTTTTTTTTTGAAAAAAAATGCCAAAAAAATAAAAAAAGCTTGAAAAAAAACATCGGAAAGGTATAATATAGGTAAGAAGAGAAATCGTTTTCTTGGAAAGAAAAAGAATATAAGTGAGGTAATTTTTTATGAAAGTATTATTAGTATGTTCAGGTGGAATGTCAACAACAATTTTAGTATCTGCATTACAAAAACAAGCAGCGGGAACAGACTTTACGTTTGATGCAGTTGGAACAGAACAATATGAACATGAAGTAGAAAACTTCGATATGGTTTTAGTTGCACCGCAAGTAAAACACCGTTTTTCTTACTTTGACGAAATTGCACAAGAAAAAGGTAAAAAAATCACACAAATCGCAATGACAGAGTACTCACCAATGGGAGCACCAAAGTTATTTGCTCGTATTAAAGAATTATAATTTGTCAAAAATTGAGTACTTATCTTCTGATGAGTACTCAATTTTTTTGTTTTTAAATTTAACATGAAAAAAAATACCAAATTTACGACAAAGTATTGAAAAAAATAATCATTAATGTATAATGAACTACGGAAGAGGAAATCGTTTTCTTTAGGGTCTGGGCAAACAATGCCTGAGGAAAGCTTGAAAAAAAGATGAAAACGATGGATATCACGCCACACGATATTTTATTACATAAAGGAGCTGTTCGTCTTATGAACAAATTTATGGAGATTTTAGAAAATCGCATCATGCCTCCAATGGCAAAGTTGGCGGAGCAACGTCACTTAAAAGCGATTCGTAACGGTATTATTATCACAATGCCATTGATCATTGTTGGATCACTATTTTTAGTATTATTAAACTTACCAATTGAAACGGCCGCGTTTAGTTGGAAAGAATTTATTGGACCATACTTTGGAAAGTTAGTAGTACCATTCCGTTTAACAGTTGGGTTAACAGCATTATATGCCGCATTCGGTATCGGGGCAGCATTAGGGCGTATTTACAAACTTGACCAA
>JTLC01000076.1 GCA_000798955.1 Firmicutes bacterium ZOR0006
GGAGAGGTAGCGAAGTGGCTAAACGCGACTGACTGTAACTCAGTTCCTTACGGTTCGGCGGTTCGAATCCGTCCCTCTCCACCATTCTAGAAAAAAAGTCTAGGGATGTAGTTTAGTGGTAAAACAACGGTCTCCAACACCGTTGATGCGGGTTCGATTCCTGCCATCCCTGCCAAATGGCGATTGTGGTGAAGTGGTTAACACATCTGATTGTGGTTCAGACATTCGAGGGTTCGATTCCCTTCAGTCGCCCCATTATCTTTTTTTCTTTTAACGTGAATATTTGGCGATTGTGGTGAAGTGGTTAACACATCTGATTGTGGTTCAGACATTCGAGGGTTCGATTCCCTTCAGTCGCCCCATTATTATT
>JTLC01000077.1 GCA_000798955.1 Firmicutes bacterium ZOR0006
AAATAAAATATTTTTGGAAAAATGATTCTGGAAATAAAAAAATAAATGGTATTCCCTTGGATGACAAAGTAGAATACTATTCATTTTTACAGAAATGTATTGAGAATGGTCAAAGACAAATAATTATAACTACTGAAATAATGGAACAAGTAATTAAAATGTCGTGTCTTGATAATGGATATTCAATATATAAAATTGAATTTTCAGAAGAAGACTCTGAACTAGATAGTGAAGTAGCAGACATAATCAAATTAATGAAAAAAAACCCAGCATATTTATCAATTTTTCTAGAAAAAATTAAATTTTTATCTGACAATTCTTCTATTGATATACGACGTATTTATATTAAGGGGAAATACAGTGAAGAAGGAACACCAAATTTTTACTTGCAATCTAACGGAATTCTTGGAGTAAATATTGAGTATTTAGATATTGTAAACAAAAAAATCATTGACGTACTCAAAGGATATTTAGATTGATGGTAAGAGGAATGAAATTGATAATTCCTCTAATTAGTGCAATACTAGGTGTTTTAATCACCAACTATTTTAATATTTTTGAACACATGTTGTTCATACCTAGTGACCATGTATATGAAATTTGTATTACTGTATACTTTGCAATTATTGACAATATGTTAGTGGTTTTTTTTGATTTTTTTTCGGAATGGTTTAGTCAAAAATATTTATCACAAATTACTGCTATAATTCATAATAATGATCACGAACCGGATATAAAAGTAATCCCTACGATTCAGTTTGATACGGATGATTTAGCAAGGGCTAATATAGTTGTTAAAATCAAAGGTAAAAGAAAACATTTTGAAGGTATTAAATTAACTATAAAAAAGCCATCGTTTGCGGAAATGCAATCGACTTCAAAAAGACCTGAGGTCAGTATTGATGAGGAGAATTATACAATTGATTTGATAAAACTTTTTGGGAATAGCGATGTTACTACTATTGATCAAACGTTCAAAATATCATTGATTAAAAACTCAGTGGATGGAGATACGACATTAATGTTAATGCCTGAGCTGAGTAATAAAAAATGGAATGTAAAATATGAGTATAATAATGCACAATTAAAGGCGGGACGCAACGAATGATAGCAACAACTCGATGGCGAGATACAAATGCTAAAAGCTTAGAAAAATCAATCAACAACTTAATTTCTGAGGTTATATCTGATGATGCAAACTCTAATATAGTCTGGGAAAATTGGAAATTAGAAAAGAAATTTGATGAAAATGAAAAAATAAGTTTGAATGGACATGAAATAGAATATAACTATGTAAACTACTCTTTTGATCAAAGAACGATAGGTGACTTATCAGATGATCGTCTTGTCAAACGAGAAGGATTTGTAATTATTTACAGCAAAGACGAGAAAATAAACTATATTATTGATCAGAATACTTCAGCACTAAAATTACTGAGAAAGTTATTATCTTACACTGGTAAAAATGAAATTGAAATGAACTCTTTTAATTTTACAAATGATTTTTTTATGTGGCTAATTTATAGAGTATATTACAATAATGCTGCTATTGAAATTTCTCCGACTGATAAAAATTTAAGAATTGATGCCATAAAAGGTTTTAAGGGATCAACAGAGGACTTGCAAACAAAAGTCTCAGCAACGGGTGAAACGGTTATGAACATAATCAGTACATTATCATTTTTGTTGGAAAGTAGTAAGTTGAATCAAATTAAGCTAGATGTAGCTTGCAGAGGACACACAAATATCAGCTTGATTCTAAAAAAGCAAACAGTAAGTATCAGTTTACCAGACTATAGTGGGACGTTTGAATCAGAGCGTTCTGAAGAGCTACAAATTTCAAAATTATATTTAATGATTTATATGGAAATTCTCCCGATGCTTATTCAAGAATATAACACCGATATTGCAAATAAATTATGGAGTAAAGTTGTAAACATTGAATTTATGAAGGATATTGGTGAAAAATTAAGAGAAGAAATACAAGTTAAAATATCTTCTCTATAATACCTGTACCCATTAACAATGATCACAAGTAAACAATTTTTATGTATTTTATTGTTAGCTTTTCAATAATTATTTTTCAGCTACGTGTATATTCATCAAGAAAAAGTGTGCCATTATTCAAAGTGAAGCATCTTTTCAAAGCAGTTGAACCACGTTGAGAACATGCTATAATATTTATGAGTTCTGATTTCAAGTAAGCAAGAAACATTATACCGTCTATAAATACTTCCAGAAATTGAGTACGATAAAAGTACGAAATTGAAGGAGGTATTTTTTTATGAATGAACAA
>JTLC01000078.1 GCA_000798955.1 Firmicutes bacterium ZOR0006
ATGACAAAAACCACTCGAATTGAGTGGTTTTTTATATTACTATTATATCATGTCGAAATGACAATTTTAAGTCTTTTTGACTAATTGTTTTTACTGATGTTTTTTGTAAACTTTTTTGAACATTCAATTTTAATTACTTTGGATGTATTAATATCAACGAATTGATTATTTGTAATAAAGCCAAATCTTGGGCGATATTTATTATCTGGATTTGCATAGAAACATAATTGATCTAAATTTTGTGAAATTTGTGAAATATCAATCAGTGCAGTTGTTAATTTTTGCTCATTTAAAATCGTTTTATTTTGAATACGAATGACTGGGATTCCAATTAGTTCAGTTGTTAATCGTGACTTTGCAATATCACATTTTCTTTGGTTTGGATTAGTATGTGAGCTTCCGTCAACTTCAATAACAAATAATGGTTTAAAATCTTTGTTGTAGGCAACAATATCAAATCGAAACATTGCTAATCTTTTGCCAAAAAATCCATCTTTATCAATTGATTTATCAGTATCTAAAAACAAACGTAGTGGCTGTTCTGTCATAAAGTGTATTTCAGGCAATGAATGTATTAAGCGGTCTAACAAGCGCTTTACTGGCTTTGTAAACCCTATATATTCGAGTACAAGTTTATCAATCAACGGTTTTTGCATTTTAGTTGAAAATACTGATAAATCTTTACTATCAATGATTTCATAAAATTTATCAGTATACATATTTTTTATTTCTATTTCTTCAATATCTAACGACTCGTTTTTTAGCTGCAACTCTAAAATTTCGGAACGCTGCTCTTGAATAATTTTTTTATATGATTCTATCTGTGTTTCATATTCCAGTTCATAATCAGCACGTTGTTCATCAAGTGAATGTAGATGATCTTGCACTACTGATAGCCTATTTTTGTCATTGATAAGCTGCTCATTTAGTAGAGTGATTTCTTTTTTATTATTGTTTTTTCCTAAGATGTAGGCAATGCCAGCAACACTTAAAATAATTACGAAATTCATAGATTTACTCCTTATTCTATCTTTGTGGAAAAGTATCGTTAGCTTAGTAAATAAGGGGGTGCATTTTTTGCACCCCTGATTTTATGGGGTAAATGCGTAAAAAGTGTCATTAGCCTAGTAATTTAGGGGGTGCATTTTTTGCACCCCTGATTTTATGGGAGTGCATTTTTTGCACCCCCTATTTCACTGATGTAACAACTATGAAAGCAGTAAGTTAGGGAGTGCATTTTTTGCACCCCTTATATACTATAT
>JTLC01000079.1:0-349 GCA_000798955.1 Firmicutes bacterium ZOR0006
ATGACTGGATTCAAAAGAAAATGAGTTCAGTCATTTTCGATTTTCAGCCAATTGCTAGGCAGAAGCGTGTTTAAGAAGAGAGCGCTGAAGCCGGTACTATCATATCCAGGAAGCCAAGGATAGTATCAAGGCGGTATGTGAAAAAAGGGAAGACAGTTTGCATGTGAAAAGTGCGAAGCTGTCTTTTCGTTTTCACGAGCCTTGAAGGCAGAAGCGTGTTTAAGAAGAGAGCGCTGAAGCCGGTTTTCACCCCAAGGATATAAGGTGAAAAAGCAATGGCGACGAAAATAAGGAAATGACTGGATTCAAAAGAAAATGAGTTCAGTCATTTTCGATTTTCAGCCAATTG
>JTLC01000079.1:359-16703 GCA_000798955.1 Firmicutes bacterium ZOR0006
TAGAGAGCGCTGAAGCCGGTACTATCGTATCCAAGAAGTCAAGGATAGTATCAATAACGTGATTTAGTCTGCAATTGCTAGAAAAAACACATTATCACTCAAAACTGAGTTTTGTAATAATGCTTATTTTTCATTCGCAATGGATGCAAGCACCGACTGCAGTACTCAAAATAAGGAATTATATACAAAAACGAAAGGGAATCAAGGAAAAGCTACTTCAGGTGGGTGAGTGATAATATCAGTAATTGTCGTAAAAGAACGGTATAGAAGCGACAAGAAATGCAAGTATCCGAGAAAAGGAGACCTGCATTTTCATATTGGTGAGACAGTAAAAAATCGAATAGTTTTAGTTTATACAGTAGAAAATGCAATTTAAGAGTGAAATAGCACTAAATGAAAGCAAAAAATCAATAATTAACTTTATTTTGTAAAAAACATTGTTAAAATTAATTTTCCATAAATAAAAAAGCTTTATTTTAGGATATTTATAGTGTAAAATGTAATTAAGGTGAAAAAGATTAGGAGGTGAATCCTTTTGAGAAAAATGTTTTTAATGTTAGGGGTCTTAGTTGGAATGGGTCTCTTACTAAATGTACTTCAACCAATTGCCGAAGCAGTAGTTAATTATTATTTAGTTGAAAAAGGGCAATTACAATTTTTTCTAGAAGCTGAACGCGAATTAGATCCAGAAGATGAAGTCATGGCGCTAAGCAAAGAGCAGACAATAATGCTTGAACAGCATCGAAGCAATCAAGAGGAGGAACTCCAGGACGGTGGCTTTATTTTGGAATCAGAACAATCAGAGTACGGCAATCCTTTTGGGACAAAACCAGAAACCGAAGCAAGAACAACAGATAATGCGAGTGAGATTATTACTGAGCTGAATCCCGGATTTCAAGAGGATCTATCATTAAGGCAAAATCGTGGGGTCATGGGTGATGAGTATACCGGGTTTGAAATTCAAACTATTATCCGTGATATCAAACAAGAAGTTGATGAGGAAAGTTTTGAAATCGAAACAATTCATTTGGAGGAAGCGGATGCGTTTTTAACTATGATTTACAAAGATGGGTTTTGGCATGTTGGTGACTATGGCATGAATGAAGTGTATCAAGATGCCAAAATTGTGCGGATTCGCGCGCGAAGTAGTGAGTATGAGTACGAATTTAAAGTTGATTTAAATACGAGTGAAATAATTAGTGTGCGAAAGACGGTGCTTTTAAATAAATAAAGAACCCAATATTTCAAAAAAATAGAAAAAAACATTTTGAATTCGTGAAAAAATAAAGAATTAAATAATGTTTTCGGAAAAAGTAATACTATTTACTTTAAAGTATTAATAAAAAACAAGCAGTGCTCTTTCTAAAAGGTCAATTAATTAGTAAAATAAGTAAAGAATATCAAAAGGAGAGCACGAACGAAATATGAAAAGTTTTATTTTAATGTTACCAATTTCATTGTTTTTAATTGGCGTAACAATTCAAGTGCTCCAACCAATTGGAGAGGTTGTTAGTGATTACTACTTTAACTCTGAGGAAATGGTGACGTATGTCATCGATGAAGAAACAGGGGAACCAATAGAGAAAAACGAAGCGGTTGTTTTAGCCGATGAAAAACAAAAAGTTCTGGCAGCTGAGGCAACAATTACAGAAGCCGAAAAGCTAAGTGAAGCGAGTGAGCAAATTGAAACTGAGCCAGAAGAAAAGGAAGTAAATTCAAAAGTAGTTCTACCAGAAAACGAACAAAAAGTCGCTATTGCTGAACAGGCACCACCAGTGACACCAATTAATCCGGATTTACACCAAAATAAAGAAATCAATCAGGCCAATGAAGTCATGGAAAGTGAACAAGGGGAGCTTCAAATTCATGATATCTTGCACCAAATTAAACAAGATGTGAACGAACAGACATTTCAAGTTGAAAGTGTCCAGATTGAGCAAGCCGAAGATTTTCTCATCATGGTGTATCAAAATGGGCTCTGGCGATTAAATAATGAGCGGACGCAATTAAAAGAGTTTGGTGATCAAATTTTACGCGTAAGAGCGACAACGAGAACGCATCGGTATGAATTTAAAGTTAATTTAAAAACTGGTGAGGTGATTAGCGTTGTGAAAACCTTAAATATCACCAAAGAAAATAAGATGCTTGATCAACCGGTAACAGCCGTCGAACAACAAATAGTCATGGTTGATCAACCAGCAACTGAGCAAATCGATTAAGAAAAAATCTTAAACAAATCCTAATTGCACTACCAACTTGAATTTTGTATGATTAAACAGTAAAGAAATTCAAAAAAGAGGTATGTGGACATGAAAAAACTTATTGTTTTAGCAATTGTGGCTGTTGTAGCTTTTGGTGCAATTTTTGCCATCCAAAATATGCCAACAACATCAACGACAGATCAAGAAACACCACCACAAGAACAAACGCAAGAAGCGTATGTGCCAAGTGGTACGATCCCAACAGCAACGATTGAAATTGCTGACTATGGGACAGTAGTTGCTGAGCTATATCCTGAGGTAGCGCCGACAACGGTGGCGAATTTTATTGAATTAGCTCAAGCCGGGTATTATGATGGCTTAACATTCCATCGTGTGATTCAAGACTTCATGATCCAAGGTGGAGATCCATCAGGGGATGGAACGGGTGGACCAGGATATGCGATTACTGGCGAATTTGCCCAAAATGGGTATGAAGGCCCGATTTTAAGCCACGAAGTTGGTGTGCTTTCAATGGCGAGAACGCAAAATCCGGATAGTGCTGGAAGTCAATTTTTTATCGTCAGTGGTCAAGCAACCCATCTTGATGGACAATATGCTGCTTTTGGAAAAGTTGTTGAAGGCTTAGACCTTATTGAACAGATACAACAAGTAGAAACAAACAAAAGCGATGCACCAACAACACCAGTTGTTATTTCGAAAGTAACAATTGAACTCAATGGCTACACACCTATTGCCTTTGAAAAATTAGCTGAATAAGCAAGATTCGTATAATGAGTCGAGGCACACACCAAAGTGGTGTGTGTTTTTTTATTTCTTGTTGAAAATGTAGCGAATTCTAACCCGATAAGTGAAAATATCACAGGAATGATGATTGTTTTTTGTGAGTGAAAATGCTATAATTTTGAGATGTAAATCAAGAAAAAGGTCTTGTCAGAAGATCATATGAGAATTCTTGAATATGTGGAGGTATACAATGATTACAGTAAGTAATGTCAGTGTCTTGTTTTCAGATCGTAAATTATTCGAAAACGTCAATATTAAATTTGTTCCAGGAAACTGCTATGGTTTAATCGGAGCCAATGGAGCAGGGAAATCAACATTTTTAAAAGTTTTATCAGGTGATATTGAATCAACAAGCGGGAACGTTCATATCGCACCAGGATTACGTTTAGCAATGTTACGTCAAGATCACTTCGCTTACGAAGAAATGCAAGTTTTAGAAACAGTAATTATGGGTCATAAACGTCTGTATGACATTATGAAAGAAAAAGATGCATTATACATGAAACCAGATTTTGATGAAGCTGACGGAATGCGTGCAGCTGAATTAGAAGGTGAATTTGCTGAGCTAAATGGTTGGGATGCTGAATCTGATGCTGCAGTATTATTAAGTGGATTAGGAATCAAAACTGATTTACACGATAAATTGATGGCAGAATTAAAAGGGGCCGAAAAAGTCAAAGTATTATTAGCACAAGCGTTATTTGGTAACCCAGATATCCTGTTACTCGATGAGCCAACGAACAACTTAGACATTAAAGCAATCCGCTGGTTAGAAAACTTCTTAATGAACTTTGATAACACTGTCATCGTTGTTTCCCATGACCGTCACTTCTTAAATAAAGTGTGTACACATACAGCAGATGTTGACTTCGGGAAAATCAAAATTTATGCTGGAAACTATGACTTCTGGTATCAATCAAGCCAATTAGCACAACGAATGATGCAAGATTCAAACCGTAAAAAAGAAGAGAAAATGAAAGAACTTCAAGACTTTATCGCTCGTTTCAGTGCGAATGCATCGAAATCGAAACAAGCAACATCGCGTAAGAAAACGTTAGAGAAAATTACGTTAGATGATATTACACCATCATCACGTCGTTATCCATTCGTTGGCTTTACACAAGAACGTGAAGTCGGAAATGAAATCTTAGCTATCGAAGGATTGACCAAAACAATTGATGGCGTAAAAGTCTTAGACAATGTTTCATTCCAATTACAAAAAGGTGATCGTATTGCCTTAACAGGACGCAATGATATTGCCTTAACAACATTATTCAAAATCGTTATGGGTGAAATGGAAGCAGATGCGGGA
This sequence comes from Firmicutes bacterium ZOR0006, assembly GCA_000798955.1. Lineage (GTDB taxonomy): Bacteria > Bacillota_I > Bacilli_A > Culicoidibacterales > ZOR0006 > ZOR0006. Next base: position 4,677 of record JTLC01000079.1, read on the forward strand.
ACATTCAAATGGGGAATCACGGTGACGTCATCATATATGCCACGTGATAACTCACAATACTTCAACGGTTTAGACATGAACTTAGTTGAATGGTTACGCCAATATTCACCACTTGATCAATCAGAAAGCTTCTTACGTTCATTCTTAGGACGTATGCTCTTCTCTGGAGAAGAAGTACTGAAAAAAGTACCAGTCCTTTCAGGGGGAGAGAAAATGCGCTGTATGTTATCACGAATGATGTTAACAAATGCGAATGTGTTAGTATTAGATGATCCGACAAACCACTTAGACCTTGAATCAATCACAGCATTGAATGAAGGATTAACACGTTTCCCAGGAACAATGATCTTCACATCACACGATCAACAATTCGTAGAGTCATTAGCAACACGAATTATCGAAATTACGCCAGCAGGAATTTTAGATAAAGAAATGACATACGAAGAGTACTTAGATGATAAAACAATCCAAGCACAACTCGACGAAATGTACGGCGAAAGTTTATAAGAGAGTGCTGACCACGGTGCTTACCCCAAGTTATAAGGTAAGCATCAAGGCGGTATGTGAAAAAAGGAACAAATGTGAACAAAAAATTCAATCATTTGTTTCGTTTTCACGAGCCTTGAAGTGGGAAGCATGTTTAAAGAATAAGAGAGTGTCCGACTGCGTTGCCAAACACAAGTTTTTGAGTTGGCATCAAAGCGACATGAAAAATAAGGAAATGGCTGAATTCACAGAAAATGTGGTTCAGCCATTTTCGATTTTTCGAGCTTTGAAGCAGGAGGCACGTTTAAAAAGAGAAAGAGAGTGTGAGCATGATGCCATTTATGGCAGCTGACTGACATGACAAAAAAGGAAGCACTGCCTGAAAAAACATCAAGCAGTGCTTTCGTTTTGGCGAAGTCAGCAATGCGAACCTCGTTTAAAGAGATGTCCGATGCCGATGTTCATGCCAAGGAAGAAAGGTGAAAACAAAGCCGAGCACATTGAAACCATATTTTTTGAAAAATCATTGCAGAGTTTTGAAAAAAACTAAAAAAGTTTGGAAATCGAAGCAATTATGATAAAATGGTGAGTAATACAACAATAAAGGTGATGAAGTATGAAGTTTAACCAGTGGCCCAAAGTGCTCAAATTACGCTTGATTTTTGAATTTATGAATAACTTTTTATATTGGATGTTTTTAATTTATTTAACGCCAACAGTAATTGCAATTTTTGGTCCAGTTTTTGCCGGAAGTCTTTTGTTTGCCAGTAAAAGTATTGCGATTGTTGGTGGCTTTTTATGTGGTGGATTATCTGATGTTTTTGGTAGACGAACAATGATGATGATTGGCTCAGTCATGCGAATTTTACAATTTGCGTTATTAGCCCTAGCATTTGGACAAAGCGATCAATTTATTCAAGCAAGTTTGATTGTTGTATCACAATTTGTCGGGATGTTTGTACGCATTTTTTATGATACAGCATCAAGGGCAATGGTTGCTGATACGATTGCAGATCCCGAAGATCGTACCCATGTGTTTACCGTTTTTTATACAGCAGCAAATATTGCTGTTGTCTTTGGACCGATTATCGGCGGGATTTACTTTCAACAAGCAAAATTTCTCATGGTCAGTCTCGCAACCGTGATTAGTGTTGGCTTCCTAGTAGCAGTGTATTTCTTATTCCAAGAAACATTGCCAAAATCACAACGGAAGCATCAACAGTCAGTGAAAATGCAAGTAAAGGGATATAGTGGGCTCTTGAAAGAAAAGGTGCTACTAGTATTTTTTGGATTCTTGTTATTAACGAGCATTCTTGGGGATGCCAACTTTAATACGATTACGCCAATTTATGTCGTTGAATATTTGGGTGAACAAATGTCGCTGTTTGGTTTTAGTTTTGCACCATTAGCATTTTTAATGACAATTAATGGGATTCTCTGTGTGACACTGACCCATCCAGTCAATCGGCTTTATCATAAACTTCGTATGAAGCCACAAGTTATTTTAGCGATAGGAATAGGCTTGCAAATGCTCGGCTTCCTTTGCTATAGTATAGACACAAGTTTAACGTTCTTGACGATTGGTATGGTGATTTATACTGTTGGTGAAGTCAGTGGTATCGGCCAAATTTCAACATTTACACTTGCACAAGCTGGCGAAGCACATCGGGCCAAGGCCTTGGCTTTGACTGACTTTGTCCGTTCACTTGGGCAAGCAATTACGCCACTATTGCTTATTTTCCAAAGTGTGATTGGCTTTAATGGGGTTTTTGCACTCTTACTTATTTTTGGTGCGGTGGCGATTATTTTTGTGATTCGAGCATATAAAATTCAAGAACGAATCCACATGTGTAGAGAGGATCTTGCAGTATGAAAACGGGAAAATTAATTTTATATATTGCACTCAGTATGGACGGATATATTTCCCGGGAAAACGGGGCAATTGATTGGTTACAAGGACATGGTGATATGGAAAATCCAGATTATGGATACGAGCAATTTCTGGCAACAATCGATACAGTTGTCATGGGCTGGAAAACATATCATCAAGTCGTTACGGAATTAAGTCCAGAAGCATGGGTCTATCCGAATCAAGAAGCATTAGTTGTGACACGACAAGATGTTACCTTGCCAAGTGGTCAAGTAGTTATTCATCCAGATCAACAAGTTGCTGCCGTCAAAGAACGACTAGCAGCAGGAAAAAATGTTTGGTTAATTGGTGGTGCTCAAACTGCTCAAGCATTTATCGAAGCAAATTTAGTTGATGAGTATGTATTGACGATTATTCCCATATTACTAGGGAGTGGAATCCGTTTATTCCAACACTCAGATACAGAAATTCCGCTTCGACTCGTTCAGCATCAAGTGTTAGACGGAATGGTGATGTTGACGTATCATCGTCGATAGAGAAAAAAAGCAACTTTTACGAAAGTTGCTTTTTTGATTACTAGAAATTAGTATGAGGATGGGAGCGAGAGTTTTGCATCTGCTGGAAGCGTACAGAGGAGATAACCAGCCTGTTCGAGTGCATACAAGACACGCTCTTTATGACTTTGATCTAATGTTTCAAAAACAAGAGTGACACCCATTTGGTAAAGTGTTAAATTATCACGATCACGACTTTGACGAATATGTAAAATATTCGCTTCTTGCTCTGCGATTAAATCCAAGAGACGAGCAAGTTCACCAGGGTGGTCAGTTAGTGAAAGTTTGATTTCACTACGACGACCAAGGGCTTTTAAACCGGTATTGATGACACTTTCGAATGTATTAATATCAATGTTTCCTCCAGAAAGAATCGCTCCAACTTTTTTGCCTTCAATCAATTCAGGATAATTTTGAATAGCAGCAACACTGGCTGCACCAGCCCCTTCACACAGGAGGTTACAATTTTCAAGCAAGTCAAGCATAGCAACAGCCATTTGGGTTTCAGTAACCGTCACAACTTGATCAACATAATTTTGGCAAAGTGGAAAAGTATGTTGCCCAGGTGTTGCGACAGCAATACCGTCAGCGATTGTTCGAGCAACACAAATCCGTTCAACACAGCCATGTTGGAGTGAATATTGCATGCTATTTGCATGAGCAGATTGAACACCAATAATTCGAATATTAGGATTTAACGTTTTTAAAGCGTAGCCAACACCAGCAGCTAAACCGCCACCGCCGATAGGAATAAAAACAATTTCTAAATCTGGTTGTGCCTCATACATTTCGAGCCCGATTGTGCCTTGACCAGCAATAACGGCTTCATCATCAAAGGGGTGAATAAATGTCATACCAGTTTGCTTTTGAAGTTCGCAAGCATGGGCGTAGGCTTCATCATAAAAATCACCAGCGAGAATAACTTCGGCACCAAACCGTTTCGTTGCATTGACTTTGGCTAATGGTGCTGTTTTCGGCATAACAATTTTCGCTTGAATACCTAATTGTTTCGCACCAATTGCAACACCTTGAGCATGATTTCCTGCTGAAGCAGCAATAACACCACATTGACGTTGTTCGTCAGTCAGTGTTAGCAACTTGTGAAGGGCACCACGAACTTTGAAGGATCCAGAAAATTGTAAATTTTCTAGCTTTAGATAGACATCAGTCAAAACTTGTTCACTTAGACGGTTTGCATACAGTAACTCAGTTTTTTTAATATACGGTGTAATCTTTTTACGTGCTGTTGTAATATCTGAAAAAAACATATATTTCATCCCCCGTTTTGAAATCTCACTATTATTATACGGGAAAAAGTCAAGAAAGAAAACGTTTTCTTTCTTGTGAGATAGTGATACAATAGATAAAAATGAAAAGAGGGGTTTTTTTATGATAAATGTAATTCAGACACCGTTTGCACCAGAAGCAATCGGACCATACTCACAAGCAATTTTAGCGGGTGATACATTATATATTTCAGGACAAATTCCATACAATCCGGAAACAATGACACTTGTTAGTGATGATATTCAAGAGCAAACACAACGATGTCTCGAAAATCTAAAAGCAATTGTTGAAGCAGCAGGATTGACATTGAACCAAGTCGTCAAAGTCGGAATCTTCATTACAAATATGGATGATTTTCCACTAATCAATGAAGTTTATGGGACATATTTCCACGAACATCAACCCGCACGATCGACCGTAGAAGTATCAAGACTCCCACGAGATGTGAAAATCGAAATCGAAGCAATAGCCAAGTGCTGAGTGCTTGAATGCGGTGCTGAAATCAGGTAATCAAGACAGTATCAAGGCGGTATGTGAAAAAAGGAATGAACAAGACACCGAGAGTGCTGCTTGTTCATTTCGTTTTCACGAGCCTTGAAGCATGAAACACGTTACAAGTGCTGACGCCGTTTTTCACCTCAAATGTAGAAGGTGAAAAAGTGATGGCGACGAAAATAAGGAAACGACAGGATTCAGAACAGAACATGAGTTCGGTCGTTTTCGATTTTCAGCCAATCACTAGGCTGAAGCATGCCGAGAAGCCAAGTGCTGAGTGCATGAAACACGTTACAAGTGCTGACGCCGGTACTAACAAAGGAAGGAGATGATGGTGAATGTATACAATGATTGTTATTTTATTAATAGGCTCAGTGATTATTGGTCGTAAATACCGCGAGTGGATTGATAGTCACTTAGCCTGGTTCAAACCATACGCAGTGCTCCTCGTCATCATTATTCTTTTCGGATCATTAGTGACGATTTTCAATACATAAAAAGACAGCACATTTGGCTGTCTTTTTTGCTATTAGTCTGCTTGCTTTGTTTTAGCAAGTACAATTTCACGAATGCATACTGATTGTGGTTGATTGTAGGCAAACGTGACACAGTCAGCAACCGTTTGTGGTTCCAGACCAGCTTCAATCGTCTCTTTCCAAGCTTCATAATCACTGACGATTTCGGTATCAGTTGTATGGCTTAAAAGTGGTGTTTCAACAACACCCGGAGCAATTGTAATTAAGCGGACATTGCTCGCCGAAACTTCTTTGCGCATTGCTTCGGTAATCGCATGAACCGCAAATTTACTGCCACAATAAACACCATGTTGATCAAATGTTTTGCGTCCAGCAATCGAACTAATATTGATAATCGTTCCTCCTTGACGGGCAACCATATCACCAAGGACAACATGAGTTCCAGTTAACACACCCTTGATGTTGACATCAAGCATCGTTTGCCATTCAGCAAAACTTTGGGTAGCAGCATGGCCAAGTAACATCACACCAGCACAGTTAACGAGTAAGTCAGTTGGACCATACGTCGCTTCAGCTTTACGAATAGCTGTTTCAACAGCTGCTAAATCAGTCACATCAACACTTTCAGCGAGTGAATTGGGTAAATTGAGCTCTAACATCGGTTCAAGACGACGTGCTAATAATAATGTTGGATGACCTAAATCGGCAAAAGATTTTGCAATGGCAGCACCAATTCCAGAACTTGCTCCAGTAATAACAATTAATTTTTTCATTTGCTTTCCTCCTAAATTACGGTACGATAGAATAAGTAACTACGAGTATTGTACACCTTGAAAAATAAAAAACAAGAACGCACATTTTTTTCCCTAAGGGAAATCGAGGTAACTAATAGCTGTGAATTTTAAAAAGAAAAGAGCCAAAATAATGGAAAAAATTGTTGTCACCTGTGAATTAGAAATTACCCTCCGATTAATCGGTGGGAAATGGAAACCCCTGATTTTATACTATTTAATTGAAGAGGGGACGAAACGCTTTGGTGAAATCTTTGATTATATCGCGCACTCTTCGCAAAAAACACTCACTAAACAATTACGAGAATTGGAAGCTGATGGTTTAATTAGCCGTCAAGTGTATCCACAAGTGCCACCGCGAGTCGAGTATAGTATCACCGAAAAAGGGGCATCATTGTATCCCGTCTTGAGTGCAATGTGTGATTGGGGTGCTGCACACGAAGATGATCGCTATCAGTTACTTCATCCCCAGTGTCTCTAAAAGGAAAAAACACCGAACCTGCGGCGAGTGCCAAAGGTTTCGGTGTTTTTGATTAGTTGCTATATGCTTGGAGCATCCATAATGTTTTTTCGTATTTTGCAATTAAGCCACCCATTAAGTCTTGTGTTCCTAAATCGTTGGCAGCTTCAGCAAGTGCTAAAATCTTTTGTGCTTGTTGAACAAGGATTTTGTAGTCTTCAAAAGCAATTGCGACTGCAGCAGGCGTTTTAATGTCTGCACTTGTAATTTCCACAATAGTTGCCGCGTGGAGGTACTCTGCTAACGAAGCCAGTGGCTTTTGACCAACTGTTAAAATTCGTTCAGCAACCTCATCAAGGTCTAACGTAATGTCCGTATATAATTCTTCTAATTTGACGTGAATTTCAAAGAACCCCATGCCAGTGACATTCCAGTGTAAGTTATGTAATTTGACATACATAACGTTTAAGTCAGCTAAAAAATTATTCATTTCTTGTGTTAATGTTGTGTGTTGATTGTTCATGTGTAAATCCCTCCATGTCGATAATTTAGGTCGTAATGACAATTTTAGTATACGGTATTTTGCGAGTGAACACAAGTAAAATACATCGTGGATGCAAAAAATGAAAATAACTCACGAGGTGTAGGCGGAAAAAGATAGATTATCATCGTTGTAATTTTCCCAACTGCATATCTGTATTGAATGTCGTCGCTCCAGCAATAAATAAGAGCTGATCAACTTGTTCGGCTTGGAGATAGGCATGGAGTGACTGATTAAAAAATCGTAAATCAATGACAGTCACACGTTCGTAATGCTCAGCTAACAATGGTGCTAAGACATGTGCATAGCTATCTTTAATCATGACCAAATGCTTGCCGTTTTGTTGCGTTGGATTTTGAATTTGTGTAAAAGCAGGTGTTCCATTGAGAAAGTAACCATATTGATCATTTTGTGATAAGTAACGCTGACTGTATAATGGTTCGCTCAAGCCAGTTTCAAGGTTGACATAATCGAGTTGTGTGGGTGATTTTGCAGCCCGAATCGCATCGGCTGAATAAAATGGCACACTCGCTTTCGCATAATATGAGCCTGTAAATGACGTGCTGACAGTCTCCCACTGCCAAAAATCAAAAGGATGTGCCTGAAAATCAAGCGAGTCAGCAAGCTGTTGATAGGCATAAAATGCTCCAAGTTGTGTCCAATGGTGATCAGTTTGAAAATAAAGCGCTTGGTCACGGTAAGGATATAAAGTTGAGAGGGTGTCAGTGACGTTCCAATCAGGAAGTGCTGGTGTGAGCTCGCTAAGCAAGTGTGCTTGCGTATCATTTGCTGCAAACCAGGGAAGCGACTCTGAGTAGAGTTGACTACTTGTTGGGACTAAAAGCAAATTGAGCTGTGTCGCTGGGAGTTGCTCATGTGCCCACGTACCAAAAGTTGCGAGTTGGCTCACATTCGCTTTCCAATGGGAATTATTGAGATTCCAAGTTTCAAATAACCAGTTGTTTGTGCCAAAATAGACGCCATTATTCTCAGCTTTACCTAAAAGCCATTCACTTGTTCCTTTGAGCTGTAACCAGAGTTTTCGGGCTGGAAAATGATCGGTGACATACGTTTCAAATGCACGAGTAAAACGACCATCGCTCAAAGTTTGCCAAGAAAGCTCGGGAAAGCGTTGCAAGTAACGATTTTCATAGGCAAAAAATTGTTGTTTTGGTTGGAATGTAAACCAGAGTCCGAAAGTCAAAAAGCAAGCAACGAGGAGTAAAACAGCACGTTTCGCCTGTTGTTCATTCATAAAAAAATCACCACCTAAAAACGGAAATACAGAAAAGGATTAAACGAAGCATCGACTAGATAGGCTGTTACTAAGAGTAAAATAATGATGAGTAGTGGCAATGTCATTGGTATTTTTTGTCGCAATGGTGTTGCCAAAATTGCACTTACAAGTAGTAGCGGTCCAAAGTGGAAGAGATAAAAAAGACTGTGCTGATTAATCAGTGTCGTTGCGAAAGGATTTAGCAACCAAGAACTATATGTCCAGACCTGAGATAAATCTTCAAAACTAAAGAGTACCCACCCAAAAGCCAATAAAATCAGCGTGTAGAGATGGCGTAACCAACGCGAACGGCGTTGAAGCCACTGTGATAAAAAGTGCTTTTCAATGATAATAATGACACCAAAATAAAGCCCCCACAAGATAAAATTCCAGTTCGCACCATGCCAAAAACCAGTTAGGAACCAGACAATCGCTAAGTTGCGGATTTCTTGCCAACGACCAACGCGATTCCCACCAAGGGGAATGTAGACATATTCACGGAACCAAGTACCTAAAGAAATATGCCAACGTCGCCAAAACTCACTAATACTTTGTGAAATATAAGGAAAATTGAAGTTCTCGAGAAAATCAAAACCAAAAATCCTCCCAAGACCAATCGCCATATCAGAATAACCACTAAAATCAAAATAAATTTGTAGTCCAAAAGCGATAATTCCTAGCCAAGCAGTGAAAAAACTCATTTCTGAACTAGGAAGTAATTGAACTTCTTGCCAGAGAAGACCAACTTGATTGGCGAGTAAAACTTTTTTTCCAAGACCAATAATAAATCGCTGTAAGCCAGAATAACTCCGTAACCAAGAACTCGTCCGTTGTGAGAGCTGATCTTCAATATCAGCATAGCGAACGATTGGACCAGCAATTAATTGGGGGAATAACGTAATATAGGTCGCTAGCTTTAAGAAGCTTCGCTGTGGCTGAATTTGACCACGAGCGACATCAAGCGTGTAGGAGAGGGTTTGAAACGTGTAAAAGGAAATACCAATCGGTAAAGCCAGTTGCGTAATTGCCAGATCAAGGTGAAACACATCATTCAAGGTTCCCGAGAGAAACCCAGCATATTTGAAAAAGCCAAGCAAGCCAAGGTTGACTGCTAGTGAGAGGCCAACAAAGAAACGCTTCGCCAAGCGTTGTTGGCGATAACGGTAGACAAGTTGAGCAATAAAGAAATCAAAGATCGTCGAAAATAACATCAGAAATAAGTAACGCGGCTCTCCCCACGCATAGAAAGCTAAACTTGCAAGTAATAACAGAAAATTACGATAGCGTGCAGGAAAGAGGAAGTAAGTGACAAGGACAAGCGGTAAAAATAAATAGAGAAAAGTTAAGCTGCTAAAAACCATAACGGTAAAAAAAACACGACGGTAAGAGTCGTGTTCATTTGTCCTTTATTTTGTTGCTGCTTGGAAAGCTTTGACAACAGAGTCATCAGAGAATGTTGAGTAAAGTACAAAGTTTCCGCTTGTCACGATTTGATTATTTTGTACCTTTTCAAATTGCTCTGGTAAATATTGTTGCCAAGTTTGAATTTGGGCTTCTTTTACACCTTCGAAAGCTGTTTGAACTGCCGCAACAGCATCAGCATCTTTCGCTTCAGCAATAATAATTAAGTCACCATTTGTCATCATTAATGGCATGAAAATTGTTCCATTCGCAAAATCATCAGCAGAAAGTGTCGGATATAAGGCTTTCACATCTTCACTCGTTACATCATAAGTTGCAAACCCTGAAATTTCACCGTTTTCTTCAGCCGGTGTGACACCATTCTCTTCAAGGAAAAGCACAATTGCATCTTTTACCGCAGTTTGTACGGTTGTAAAGTCCGCATTTGCCGAATTTGTGTCGCTACTGCTCCCCCCACACGCTGTTAAACCAACAGCACATAAAGCACAAGCACACAAAGCCATAAATTTTTTCATTTTTATTTCCTCCAAATTTTGTATCTATCTAAGTAAATTATAAGGGAAATTCAAGGGAATGCAAACGATTTTGTAAGAAAAAGTTGGAAAAAGCAAAAAAAGCCCTGAGATATTTGCATAAAAGCGGAAAATCTGATACATTCAAAAGGTAAGAATAATTGAACATTAGAGGTGTCAAAGAATGGAAAATTTCCTAGATTTTGAAATGAACGTATTACAAACAGGGGACGTAATTGAAGCAACAGTTGTTGCCTTAGAAGATACAGTCGCATATTTAGACGTAAACTTTGTTACTGAAGCTGCATTATCGTTAAATGATTACTCATTAACGCCACCAACAAGCTTCCAAGGTGTGTTAGCTGTTGGCGACACAGTCCAAGTTAAAGTTGTTTATGTTAAAGATGAGGAAGTTCGTGTTTCACGTCGTGATTTCGAACGCCAAGCACAATTAGATGCATTAGCAACATTAGCTGAAAACAATACAGAATTTGATATCACAATTACACGTGCAATCAAAGGTGGAGTAATCGGAACAGTAAACGGAACAGACGTATTCGTACCAGCATCACAATTAAGCTTAGAGCGCATTGAAGATTTAACAAGCGTTGTTGGTAAAACGTTTAAAGCAGTTTTCATTGAATTCGAGCCAGCGAAAAAGAAAATGGTTGCTTCAGTACGTAAAGTGATGGCAATCGCTCGTACAGCAGCAAAAAAAGCCGCTTTTGAACTTATCACATTAGGTGAAACAGTTGAAGCAACAGTAACAGAATTCGTGAGCGGAAAAGGTGTCCGTGTTCTTGTTGGTTCAGTTGAAGGTTGGTTACCAATCAGTGAAGTTGCACATACACGTACAATGCATGTTGAAAAAGTGTTCACAATTGGGCAAGTTATTACAGTAAAAGTAACAGAATTAGATACAAAACGTTTCCAAATCACAGTATCAGCAAAAGCGTTAGTTGAATCACCATGGACAGTGGCGATGAAAACATTCAAAGTTGGTGATGTAGTTGAAGGAACAGTTGCTCGTATGGCAGATTTCGGTGCTTTCGTGACATTAATGGAAGGTGTAGACGGATTAATCCATACATCAGAAGCAAGCTATGACAAACGCCAAACTGTTTTTGATTTAGTTGAAGCTGGACAACACGTTCAAGTGAAAGTCATCCGCATCGATGAAAAGAAAAAGCAAATCGCTTTATCAATTAAGCAATTAGAACAAGATCCATGGGAAGTTGCTTTAGAAAAATTAACACGTGGACAAATCGTAACTGGGAAAGTACACACATTACAAGAGAAAATTGCTTTCGTAACAGTTTTACCATATGTAGACGGAATTTTATTTGACCGTGAATTAACAGAAAAACCAGTTAATCAAATGAGTGACTACTTAAGCGAAGGGCAAGAGATCGAAGTGATGATTAAAGACATCAACAAAGATCGCAAGCGTATCGTGTTAAGTGTTGTTCAAATCGCGTTAGATGCAGAAAAAGCCGCTTTCGATGCTTACAAAGCACAAGCAGCAGCAGAACAGCAAGCAGCAACACCAGCGAACCCATTCGCCGAAGCGTTAGCAGGATTAAAAAAATAATAAGCGTTTGACACCGGTGTTTCAAAACAGGAAATGAAGGAAACATCTGTTTCTGGTGACCAAGTGGTAGTCATGGCAAACTTGAAATAAGGAAGCAAGAAGTGGTTATGACGGGCTTGGCGAAGAAACAGAAGGTGGAGACGTGTTACAAAAACCCTGAGCGCTGACCATGGTTTTACGAACAAGGAATAAAAGGTAAAATCACTTTCGACTGACCAGAAAATCTTGAGCAATTAGAAGAAGAAAATTCAAATTGATCAAGATGT
>JTLC01000080.1 GCA_000798955.1 Firmicutes bacterium ZOR0006
CTGCGAAAGCATCCATGTTTTCTGTAATGGCAACTTCCCAGAATGGACGCGCAACAGCTCCAACTAATGATACTCCGTGTAACCCTGCTGACCAGAATAATGTAATTAAGATTGCTAAGACATACACACCAAAGATATTATTTCCAGAAACAAAGCTTGAAATTGGTGATAATAGTTGTGTAATGAAGGCATTGATATCAAAGTTAAACATAACCCGGATTGTCCAGAATAACATTACAACTAAGAATGCTGGAATTAATACGGCGAATGAATTCGCAACTGACGAAGGGACACCTTCTGGCATTTTAATTGTTAAGTTACGTTTCTTACACACGTTATAAATCTCAACTGACACAATTGAGGCAACGATTGAACCAAATAGTCCTGCTGCTCCAAGTGTTGATAACATTAAGTAATCTCCACCAGCAAGATTGATTGCTGTTCCTGCTTGTGCGACTCCATCAATTACACCTGCATCTGTCGCAGCAGTAATATACGCACCTGAGATGTTAACCGGAATAGTCGTACATAAGAATCCTAATGTCGCTAATACCCCTGAAGTTACTTGGTCAAGTTTGTAAATACGCCCTAATGCTGCCCC
>JTLC01000081.1 GCA_000798955.1 Firmicutes bacterium ZOR0006
AACGGGCTATATTGAGGACGCCACACATTGCTGATACCGAATATTTATGCGTATTATTACGAATAATATCTATTTTCGTCCCATAATCAGCGCGGCTTGCTTTAGTATGTCATTTTCCATTCGAAGCTGTTTTACTTCTTTTTGAAGCTTTTCTAATTCGAGTTGTTCTGCACTTTTATTGTCTGCTTCTTTAAATGATCCTGTTGCTTTATTTTGTCTTACCCATCGATCAAATGCCGAGGCTGTTAATTCATATTCGCGTAAGATTTCCGCTCTTGGTTTTCCGCTTTCATACAAACTCACAATTTGTTGTTTGAATTCTTGGCTATATGTTGTTCTTGGTTTTCTTCCACTTGGCATAGTCAGTCTCCTTAAGTTATTATCTGCTTATTTTACAGCAACTTATTTTTTCTGTCCATACTAGTGTAG
>JTLC01000009.1:0-62468 GCA_000798955.1 Firmicutes bacterium ZOR0006
TTCATGGAACTCTTGGCTATTTAACACCGATTGAATATCGCAAGCAAAACTTTAACAATTTTGTCTAAAAAAGTGTTGCCATTCCAATCTGTTCGCATGTCTTTGGTGATATCCAGTTTGTAATAGCAGATCTAAAAGATGTATCACTACCATTATTAGATGGAAGTACCTTTGCATACATTTTAGCAAATGCCTTTTTGCTACTAGGACTACTTTCACTTGTCCTAAATCAAAAAAATCGTTTGCATATTTTTCAACTTCTTGTGGATACAATAGCAACAGTCACGTTATTAGGAGTTATAGTTTGGTATTTATTTGGATTACAGCGTTACTTTATCCAAGATGTTTTGACTGTTGAGGCATGGTTGATTTTTGCTTATTTAAGTGTTGATATTATTTTACTTGTAGTGTTAACAATTATTTACCAAGTTTATCGGCAGTTCCGATTATCAAAAACAGTGAATTGGTTAATTTTTTTGCAGATTTCAGGATTTATTATTTTTTGTTTAGCTGATTTTATTGAATTTTATTTTATTGTTCAAGGAACAGTTGCTCAAGCACAGCAATTAGAAGTTATGTGGACAATTGGTTTTATTTTAATTGTCTCAGCAGGATTTTTAACATTGAAATACCAAAATAAGATTTTAGTAGCAGAACAACATCCATTACAAATCGAAACGAAAATTCCGACAAATATTGGTGTGCAAACGATAAATTACTTATATGGGTTAGCATTCTTAGCAATGATTGTCTCGCAGTTTGCTTTTGGGGTGATAATTGTTGCAAGCGGAGTTGTCATTGTACGATATATTATCAGTATGTATTTGGAAATTTATTTGCGGAATCAAATTTTGTTAGAGCAATACAAACAAATAAATAATGAACTCGAAAAAACCGTTGAAAAGCGAACGCTCGAAATTGTTGAAAAAAACCGAGAATTGGAGCAACTCGCAAATTATGACAGCTTAACAGAGTTACCAAATAGCCGCTTTTTTACACGTTACTTAGCTGAAAAACTGGAAAGAGATCAGCCATTCGCTATCCTTTTTACTGATTTAGATCGCTTTAAAGTCATCAATGATTGGTATGGGCACGATCGTGGTGATGCGTTATTGCAAGCAGTAGCGAAAAGATTGCAGGCGCAGCTACCAGAAACAGCTTTTTTAGCTCGCCTAGGTGGTGATGAATTTGTTATTATTTTGCCTTTAGATCAACCAGTTACGGAAATTGCTCAGCGGATTGTGACAGCCTTTCGCCAATCCTTTTTGTTAGCGGGTCACCATACGCATACAACAATTAGTATCGGAATCTCACAGTATCCTGAAGATGCTGAGAATGAAGCAGACTTGATTAAATTTGCTGATATAGCGTTATATGATGTCAAAAATGCAAATAAAAATAATTTTGCCTACTATAATAAAGTTGAGGCAACGAATCAAATTCAAGCCTTTGCAATTGAACATGAGTTATATAATGCACTTGAAAATCAAGAGTTTATGGTGTATTATCAACCACAATTTGATTTGCAAAATCGACAATTAGTAGGCTTTGAGGCATTAATTCGCTGGCAACATCCGACCTTGGGAATGATTGCACCAGAACAGTTTATTCCGATTGCTGAAGATATTGGATTGATTCATGAAGTCGGGGAGTGGGTGCTGATGACTGCACTGCAGCAGCTGAAAGCGTGGCAAGCAATCACAGACAAAAAATTGAAAATAGCTGTCAATCTGTCTCCAAAACAATTACAATGTCCTGAATTTGTGGGGAGGTTATCCCACTTACTCAGTACAGTCGAATTAAACGCGGAACAGCTTGAATTAGAAATAACAGAATCTAGTTTTGTTAAAGAAGAAAAAATCAAGGTTACTTTATACAAATTACAACTCTTAGGTATTCCGATTGCAATTGATGATTTTGGAACGGGGTACTCTTCATTAGGACAATTGAAACGCTTACCGATTCAAAAAATAAAAATTGCACGGGAGTTGATTGCAGATATAGCAAATAGTCAAGTTGATCAAGCAATCGTTGAAGCGCTCATTAAAATGGCAAAAAAACTTGAAATTATCACAATTGCTGAAGGGGTTGAAACTGAATCAGAGTTGCAGTTTCTTGAGCAGTTAGGTTGCGAGCACGTACAAAGTTACTATTTTTGCCCACCACTGCCTGCGAATGAAGTGGCGGCACGATATTTTAAGATGACTTGAAAGAATGATGCATAACATCATTCTTTTTTATGAGTCAAAAGAGTTTTTGTCGATGAAGTATGATAAAATGAAAAGACACTGATTGAAGTTAAAGGAGAGAAGAAGATGAAGTTAATTTTAGTTGATGGGAATGCCTTGTTGTTCCGGGCCTATTATGCTACCGCTTATGGGGGAGCAATGATGAAAAATCGTGAGGGAATTCATACGAATGCCATCTTTGGGTTCGTGAATATGATGCAAAAAATCTTACAAGATCACGAATACACGCATTTATTAGTTGCTTTTGACGCAGCCAAAAAGAATTTTCGTCATGATCAATACGAGGCATATAAAGGGACCCGGAAATCAGCACCTGACGAACTTGTTGAGCAATTTGTACTCGTGCGGGAATATTTACAAGCGGCTAATATTCATATGAGTGAAGTTGAGGGATATGAGGCAGATGATATTATTGGAACGCTGGCTAAGCAAGCAGAACAACAAAATTTTCAAGTCGAAATCATTACCGGTGATCGTGATTTACTCCAATTGGTGAGCGAACAGACAACGGTACGTTTGACGAAAAAAGGCTTATCAGAGCTTGATACTTATTCACCAGCAACAATTTATGAACACTATCAATTGACACCACCACAAATTATTGATTTAAAAGGTTTAATGGGAGATAGCTCAGACAACATCCCTGGTGTTCCTGGGGTTGGTGAAAAAACAGCACTTAAATTTCTTCATAAATATGGCAGTGTTGAAAATCTTTATGATCACCTTGATGAAGTAAAAGGGAAAGTCCAAGAAAAATTACGGGAAAATCATGATTTAGCCCAAATGAGCAAGCAATTAGCGACAATACACACAGAAGTTCCGCTGACATATACAGTGGAAAACTTAACTCATCAAGATTACGATGCCCAAGCCTTAATCCACTTTTATCAAAAAGTAGATTTTCATTCGTTTATTCGTAAACTTGAACTTGAGCAAGCAAGCCAAGAAGCACCGGCACCAGAAGAACATTTTGCGATTGATGATTTATTGAGTGGTCTTGAAGAAACCCCTGTTGTTGTGACACGAGTACCAAAACCGTTGTTAACGACAGCAACAACTATTTATCTCGAAATGCCAGCGATGAATTATCATGTTGGAGAACCCTTAGGTTTTGCTCTTGTCAATGGCAGTCAGCAAGCATTCATTCGTTTAGCAGATGCACTCGAAGATGAAGCGTTCCAAGTATGGTTAGCTGATGAAAAGCAAAAAAAATTAACATTTGATGCGAAAAAATTGATTGTGGCAGCACAGTGGCATGCGCTGGCTGTGGCAGGTATTGAATATGATATGCTGTTAGCAGCATATGTCTTAAATCCAAGTTATGCAAGTGATGAAGTTGGGGAAGTCGCAGCAATTAAGCAATACGATCTCGCCTATGATGAACATATTTATGGAAAAGGGGCAAAATTTAGTGTTCCGGAAATTGAAATAGTTGCGAAGCATGCTGTTGCCAAAGCACATGCAATTCGTAATTTAGCTTCGGCATTCATTGATGATCTACACGTCAATGAACAGTATGAACTTTTTGCTGATGTTGAATTACCAGTGGCAATGATTTTAGCAGAGATGGAAATAAATGGTATTATTGTCAATAAAACCACATTAGCGATAATGGAAACAGAAATTGGTGGTAGAATCCAAGCATTAGAAACAGCAATTCATCAGCTCGCTGGCGAATCATTTAATATTGCTTCACCAAAACAACTTGGTGTTATTCTCTTTGAAAAATTACAGCTCCCTGTCATTAAAAAAACAAAAACAGGATATTCAACGGCTGTTGATGTCCTAGAGAAATTACAAAATGAACATGAAATTATTGAACAAATTTTACTATATCGCCAATTAACGAAACTTCAATCGACTTATCTCAAGGGGCTTGCACCGATGATTTTACCAGATGGGAAAATTCATACGATTTATCGGCAAACCTTGGCACAAACCGGGCGACTGTCGTCGGTAGAGCCTAATTTGCAAAATATTCCAATTCGTTTAGATGAAGGGCGCTTAATTCGAAAAGCATTTGAGGCAACGCCAGGGCAAGTATTACTCGCTGCAGATTACTCGCAAATTGAACTCCGGGTGTTAGCTCATATTGCTCAAGTTCCCGCATTAGTTGATGCCTTCGTTCATGGTGAAGATATCCATACGGCAACAGCAAAAAAAGTTTTCCAAGTTGATGAGGTGACAAGTGAAATGCGTCGTCGAGCGAAAGCTGTTAACTTCGGAATTATTTATGGAATTAGTGATTTTGGTTTATCACAGCAACTGAAAATTACACGCTATGAAGCAAAGAGTTTTATCGAGCAATATTTTGCTATTTTCCCTGGAATTCAAACGTATATGCGTGAAACAGTCGAGTTTGGAAAAACTCACGGCTATGTTGAAACCTTGCTCCATCGGAAGCGTTATGTTCCCGAGTTAAAAAGCCGCAATTATAACGAACGTAGTGCTGGTGAACGCGCGGCAATGAATGCACCAATTCAAGGAAGTGCAGCTGATATTATGAAGTTAGCCATGATTGCTGTCGCAAAAGCGATGAAATCCGAAGGTGTAGCCGCAAAAATGTTGCTACAAGTCCATGATGAATTAATTTTTGATGTTCCAATGAATGAAGTCGAGAAAATGGAAAAACTAGTAAAAAAAGCAATGGAAGAAGTACTTGCGTTAGCAGTACCACTCAAAGTTGATAGTGATACTGGAGTAAACTGGTATGAAACAAAATAATCAGGAACAAGTGCCATTGTTACAACTCGTTGTTTCAGCACTCAAAATTGCCTTGTTATCATTTGGGGGCGGAGTCAGTGCGCTCCCAGTTATTTACGATGAGTATGTTGCCCGAAGAAAGTGGTTTGATGATGAAACATTCCAATACTTTGTCACTGCTTCTAATGCCTTACCTGGACCAATTATTAGCCAATTACTAGTCATGATCGGCTACAATAAACGTGGGCGTATAGGTGCAGGTGTGAGTTTTTTAGTGATTGGTTTTACAGGACCGATTTTATTGATTCTATTATTAACTTTCTTGTATAAGTTCGTACCACTTGCAATTGTTGAACGAATTTCACAGGCAGTTATCCCAGCTGTTTTGGCGCTGTTAGCGAGCTTTTTATGGCAACAATATCATAAAGCACAGAAAATGTTAGGCTGGCAACGAAACTGGGGATTGCTAGGAGTTGCTTTCTTCGCGTTTTTCATCCTCGAATGGAATATTGCGATTATTTTTATTAGTGTCATTCTTGTTATTTTAGTGATAACACCGAATCAGAAACGAGGTGAATCATCATGATGCTCTTTATCCAATTTTTATTTGGAGCTTTGATGACGGGGTTGACTGCTTTTGGTGGTGGTGTCGCATTTGTTCCCATGTTAGAAGCATTTTTTACACAAATTTTTGCAATTATCCCAGCAGATCAATTTTTTGAAATTGTTGGTTATGCGAGTGCTTTGCCAGGACCACTAGGAGCAAAAATTGTTGGTGCAGTTGGATATGAGACGTTTGGACTCCCCGGTTTGATTTTTGGTGAATTATTTTTTGATGGACCAGGAATCATTTTAGCTTTGTTACTTTATCGATTATTGATGAAAAATCGGCAACAACCAAAGCTGCAAGCAGTGACCCAATTTATCCAGCCATTTATCATTGTGATGGTGGCGAAGGTAGCTGTCAGTTTAACGACAACAACAATCGCTACTATGGAAATTTGGCATTTTTTCATTATTTTTGGTGGATCATTATTCCTAATTATGAAAAAGAAATATCCACCGATTGTGGCAATCATTTTTGCTATTTGCTACGGTTTGGTATTTCTCCCTTAAAAGATGTGAAAGTAGGGGTATTATGTTAAAAAAAATCTTGAAAATGACTTGGTTTGATTGGCGAAAATCATGGCGAGATATTATGCCATTGGCGATTTTATACCACTTTATTACCGTTTTAATTTTCATTCCTGTTTTGGGATTTTTATTGAATTATTTCATTGCGGGATCATCACCACTCAATTTATTTAATGAATTTGTTTTTCAACGAATTTTATGGGTGAGCCCTATTGTGATTGTATTTATTTTTATCTTTTTTGTGCTTTTATTTATTGAACAATATTGTTGGATGTTTTTAAGTTATCAAAATCGTCATGGAGCTGACTTTCACTTGTTTCAGGCATTAAAAATGTTTGGAAAACACTTCAAAACATTATGGCCGCTAGCAATTATGCAAACCGGACTCAATTTTTTAGTTGCCTTTTTTATTAGTAGTTATCTTGTGACAAGTCCAATTCTCTCGCGTTTTCGCTTTCCTAGCTTTATTTCAGAATTTATTGAACAGCGTGAATGGTTTATTATTTTATATCTGATCCTAGCATTCATTTTATTCTGGGCATATATGCGGACCGTATTTTTGCCGGCAATTGCAATTGATACTCGGGGATCGTTACGAGAAGTTTTCCGTCAAGAAAAACAACTCGTCAAAGGCCATATGTTATATCAGACGGCGTTATTTATCATTGCTCAAGCTGTGATTTTACTAGCAGTTTTAGCAACAGGAGTAGTCGTTTATTTACTGATTGTTGAGGGCGTTTTATTAATTCCACAAATTACCTCACTACAAGCATTAGCAATTGCGAATGGGCTTATTGTTGTTTTAACTACTGTTTTTGGAGCAATTCTCTCACCAATTCAAGCTTTACTGATTCAAAATTTCTATGCCGTGACAAAAGTGACAAAAGGAACAGCCTATACTTTTGAAGTAAATCGTGTTTCGCAACGTTGGCAACGCCTCAGCTTATGGTTGATTGCTTTTGTAAGTGTGATAATGTTTGCGATTTTTACGGTGACAACTGATCAAACACAAGTCAGACAACCACTTGTTATTGCCCATCGTGGGGCTGGTGATCAGCCACAAAACACGGTTGCATCAATTCAAAAAGCCCTCGTACAAGAGGCGCAAATGATTGAAATTGATGTACAACTGACAAAAGATAATGTCGTTATACTCGAACATGATCAAACATTTAGCCGTGCCTTTGGCTTAAATGGCAATGTGGGTGATTACACGTTTGCAGAGCTACAATCACTTGACGCTGGTGCGTATTTTTTTCAAGAACAAACAACTGAGAAAATTGCGACACTTGCCGAAATTATCGCTATAACAGAAGCAACGAAAACGCCATTAATTATCGAATTAAAAAGTTATAGTGCGAATCCAAATCGTCTGGTTGAAGCCGTTGCCGAACTTATTCAAACACAAAATTGTGAACAACGATGTATTGTAGCGAGTACGAAGTATGCTGAATTGGCATATACTAAAACGTTAAATGCAAATTTATTACGGATTTACATTGCGTATTTAGCCTTTGGCGATTTTTCCGATTTAGATGTTGATGGATTTATGATTGAAACAACAAATTTAACGAAAAAAGCTGTACAACGGGTTCAAGCAAAGCAAAAGGCGATTTTTGCGTGGACATTAAATACTGAAAATGAAATTCGTGATGCCCAACAAAAAGGTGTTGATGGGATTATCACTGATAATGTGCCACTTGTCTGGCAGACATATAATCTTGAAGCCCAACAGGAAGAATAAAAAAGGAGTTGAAAGTATGCCTGAATTACCAGAAGTCGAAACGGTTCGACAAACATTACGACCAATTTTACAGGGACGAACAATAACAGCAATTGATATCCACTGGCCAAAAATTGTCCATATGGATCAAGTGTTATTTTGCCACTTGCTAATCGGAGCTCGATTTCATGATGTTGAACGTTTTGGCAAGTATTTATTTTTTGTTTTTGATGATGAACAGATCCTCGTAAGTCATTTACGGATGGAAGGGAAATTTTATTATCAAGCTGAAGCAGAACCGATGGATAAGCATGTCCATGTTGTTTTTACTCTTGATAATGGTATGCAACTCCGCTATCATGATGTGCGGAAGTTTGGCACAATGGAATTAACGAATCGCCACTCGTTATGGCAACTGCCATCATTACGAAAATTAGGATATGAGCCTTTTCAAGAGCAGGCAACAGCTACCTACTTATTTGAGAAATTTCAGCGGACACAACGTCCAATAAAATCGGTATTACTTGATCAACATGTCTTAGTTGGACTAGGAAATATTTATGTCGATGAAGTCTTATTTCGAGCGAAAATTCATCCGTTAACACCAGCGAAAAAACTGACGAAATCCCAAGCAGAAAAAATCCTTGATGCAAGTGTCGCTGTATTAGAAAAAGCAATCGCACTCGGTGGAACAACAATTCGGACGTACCAAAGTACATTAGGAGTTGATGGGCGTTTTCAAAATGAACTTCAAGTTCATACGAAGTTAGGTGAGCCATGCCCGGTGTGTGGAACACCAATTGAAAAGATGAAGGTTGGTGGTCGAGGGACATACTATTGCCCGGTTTGCCAACAAGAAAAAGGAGACAAATAGATGCGCTATATTGGCTTGACCGGGTCAATTGCAACTGGAAAATCGACGGTAACACAATTTTTTCGTGAAGCGGGAGTACCAGTCATTGATACCGATCAAATTACACAACAACTACAACAAAATCCACAGGTATTACAGCAACTCGCTCGAACATTCGGCCAGAAAATTTTACAGGCTGATGGTAGCTTAAATCGCCACGTACTAGGAGCAATTATTTTTCATGATGCGGATCAGCGCCGGAGATTAGATGCTCTCATGCACCCGCTTATTAAAAAAGAGCTATTGCGTCAAGCAGCTGAATATGTAGTACCTGTTGTAATTTTTGATGTGCCATTGTTATTTGAAACCGACTATTATCAATTGTGTGATCAAACAATTGTTGTCGCAGTTGATGAAAAAACACAACTCCAACGTTTATGTCAACGCGATGGCTGTGATGAGGCACTTGCAAAAGCAAAAATTGCGAGTCAATTACCAATTCTAACGAAAATCAAACAAGCTGATTATGTTATTGATAATCAAGGAACACTTGAAATGACAAAAAAACAAGTCCAACAATTAGTCGACAAGCTAGCTATGATTTAGTATAATCGAGGTAATACATCAGAAATAAAGGGGACAAAAGATAATGGGATTATTCGATAATTTTAGTAAAACGGCGGAGACGAGTGATCGGCAAGCAGATCCGAATTTACGTACACACTATTACAAAGCAACAATGCAACAAACACGACAAGCAATTCAGCACCTGATTCATGCTAAACAGTGGGAAGTGACGCTAGATAATGTTGAGTATAACGAATATACAGTGAAAATCGATTCGGGAAATGAAGTCGTTTTCAATTTATATAATGTGACAGGCTTAGAGACGGCAGTTGACTTATATGTAAACAGTAATAAAATGTTTGGTCACAGCCAAAAAATTATTCGAGAAGTGTACCAATACCTCGACCAACACTTAACAGTGAGTAGTAAATAGGCGAAAGGTGGTCTTTAGATGACAACAGATTACCAAATTTGGCACGAAATTCAACCAACCAATCTTTATGTTGTCCAAAGTGAAGGCGTTTTAAGCGAGTTTGATCGCAAAACGCTTTTTTCGCTTTACTTACCGATAGTTGGGAGTCAAGCACTCACACTCTACATGACGCTATGGGATGAACTTTTTCAAGTGCCAACAGCACATTTTCGCTTGCTAACACAACTGAATATTAGCTTGCCACAATTAGTTGAATCGCGGAAACGCTTGGAAAGTCTAGGTTTGTTACAAACGTATCGCCTTTCAGGTGATTTGCCACAATTTATGTATGAACCAATTTTACCAGCAACACCAAAAACATTTTTTAATGATCCATTACTTAATGCCCTTTTGTATGCTTTTACCGATGACGCCCATTACCGTCGAACAAAAGCACAATTTGAATTACCATTTATTGAACGAGAAGGATATGAAGCAATCAGTGCGACATTTACTGATTGCTATGAACTCGAATATCTGCCATTAGAGGTTCCAGGCACAATGAACTATGCACCAACGCGAAAGCGTGCCGAAGTGAATTTTAACCAACCATTTGATGATCAATTATTCTTTATGAATTTACCAAAAGGTGTATTAGCACCAAATTATTTTAGCCGCGAAATGCTCGATGTGATTCATAAACAGGCATATATTTATGATATTCCCGCAAATGAAATGGCACTGCTTGTAACACAGGCAACGACAGATCAACAATTGGACTTAGAACAATTACGCAAAGATGCGCGTATGTACTATCGTATGCAAAAACCAGCAACGAAATTACAATTTGCGACAAATGTACAACCGGGACATTTACGACAACAGCCCAAAAATGAGGAACAGGAATTAACTGCTCGCGAAAAATTGATTGCTATGTTTGAAACAACTGCCCCACTTAATTTTTTAAGCAATCGATTAGGGAGAAATCCAAATCAATTTGAGCGAGAATTACTTGAAAAACTCTTAGTTGAATATAAGCTCCAACCAGGAGTAGTCAATGTTTTACTTGATTTTTCATTACGGAATACACAAAATCAATTCCGAGCAACATATATTGAAAAAGTTGCTGCTTCATGGTCAACCCAAAACTTACAGACAGTTGCTGAGGCAATGGCGCTTGCGAAACAAAATACACAGGCAAAAGCCAAAGCAAAAACACCAGCACGAACGACAGCAAAGAAAACAACAAAAAATCTTCGAACAGAAGTTATTCCTGAATGGGATAATGAGGCACCGAATTTAACTGCAGATGAGCAAGAAGCCGAATTGGCACGGATTAAAGAATTGATGAAAGATTTAAAGTAGAATGGAGGATCATACATGAAACGCCTGGCCCAAAGCCTTCCTAAAAGTGAACGACAAGTTCAAGCCGAGCAAGCATTGCTACAGCGCTATATCCAAGAACCAGTTGTCCAAAAATTATTGGCTGATTATCCGGAAATGAATCAGGAGCAATTACTCCAAAATCTTCCAGCGTTAGTCGAGCTTGTCCGCTATCAAGAACACTGTGAAAATTGCTTAGGGTTACATGAATGTACCCATCCAGCTAAAGGATACCAAGCATTTTTGACACCAGATGTGAATCGGCTACAGACAACGTTATATCCATGTCGTTATAAACAACAACAACTGGAAAAAAACACTTTGATTCAAGCTGTGAACTTACCACATGAAATTTTGCGAGCTCAATTTTCAGATTGGCAACCAGAAGAAATTATGAATGGTGGCTTACAACAAGCGTTGGTTCAGTGCCAAAGTTTGAAAGCACAGCGTGATTTTCGCGGGCTCTATATTCATGGTGATTTTGGTATTGGTAAAACCCACTTACTTGGGGCAATTGCTCATAATTTAAGTGAAGCAAATATTCATTCATTGCTTGTTTTTTGGCCAGAATTTACGCGGGAAATTAAAAGTGATTTTTCGGTTCTGGATGCTAAAGTTGAACGACTGAAGCAAATTGATGTCTTGATGATTGATGATATTGGTGCAGAAAGTAACACGAGTTTTATTCGTGATGAAGTCTTATTACCAATTTTAAATTATAGAATGATGTTTAAAAAACCAACGTTTTTTACATCGAATTTACCATTGTCTTCGTTGCAGCAGCATTTTACGATTTCACAACGCGGAGATGATGAACCAATTAAAGCGTTACGTGTGATTGAACGTATTCACTCGTTGACAGTACCGCTGGTGATGAAAGGACAAAACCGTCGCCGCTAAAATCGACTTGACAGCAAGAAAAAAGCGAATTATAATTGGTGACAGATAGAATATGTGAACAGCATTGAAAAGGACACGATTGTCGTAATCCTCATTTGAAAAGAGACGAAACTCATGGCTGAAAAGTTTCGCAAATGATACAACAGTTACTCCCTTAGAGCTGACCTCGAAAGAGGCCTCCGGTTCATCACCGTTAGCAGATGAAAGAGCGTTTTTATCAAAAATAGTTTGATAAAAAAACAAAGGTGGTACCGCGATGATTCGTCCTTTTAGGATGAACCGTCGCGTTTTTTTATTGTTCACAATTCCAAATTAGAAGGAGGATCCCCCCTATGATTACAATTACTTTTCCAGATGGAAACCAACGCCAATATGAAGAGGAAGTCTCAATTGAAGGCATTGCCCAAAGTATTTCTCCAGGTTTAAAAAAACGTGCTGTTGCTGGCCGTGTGAATGGTGAGGTTTATGATTTTAATCGACCAATCGAATGTGATGCAACTGTCGAAATTATTACAAATGATATGCCAGAAGCGTTTGAAATTTTAAATCACTCAACAGCTCATTTATTAGCACAAGCGGTGAAAACGTTATTCCCTGAGGCAAAATTTGGTGTCGGTCCGGCTATTGAAGAAGGATTTTACTATGATATTGACCCAGGTTCAGTCGCAATTACTGAAGCTGACTTGCCAAAAATTGAAAAAGCAATGAATCACTTAGTTAAGCAAAACCTAGCAATCGAGCGTCAAGAAGTGACGCGCCAAGCAGCACTTGATTTTTTCCAAGGTGATGAATATAAAACAGAATTAATTGAATCAATCGATAAAAATGCCCAAGTTTCATTATACCGTCAAGGTGATTTTACAGATCTTTGTATGGGTGGTCATATCGGTTCAACTGGAAAGATGAAACACTTCAAATTATTAAGTATCGCTGGAGCTTACTGGCGTGGAGATGCAAACAATAAACAATTACAACGTATTTATGGAACATCACACTTCAGTAAAGAAGCATTAGCAGATTATTTACATTTATTACAAGAACGTCGTGAGCGTGATCACCGTAAAATCGGAAAAGAATTAGAGCTATTTGCTTTCAATGATTTAGCCGGTCGTGGATTACCAATCTGGTTACCAAATGGTGCGTCAATTCGTCGTGAATTAGAGCGTTATATCGTTGATAAAGAATTACAACAAGGATATGAGCATGTTTATACACCGTGCATGGGATCAGTTGATTTATATAAAAAATCAGGACATTGGGATCACTATCATGAAGACATGTTCCCACCAATGGAAATGGAAAACGAGCAACTTGTTTTACGTCCAATGAACTGTCCACACCATATGATGGTTTATACAAACAAACCACGTTCGTATAAAGAATTACCAATTCGTATTGGTGAATTAGGACAAATGCACCGTTATGAAAAATCAGGAGCGTTAACAGGATTAGAACGCGTTCGTGGTATGTGTTTAAATGATGCGCACATTTTTGTGACTCCTGAGCAAATTAAGTCAGAGTTTAAACAAGTCCTTGATTTAATTCATGATGTTTATGAAGATTTTGGGATTGAAGCATCATACTACCGTCTTTCACTTCGTGATAAAGAAGATAAAGAGAAATATTACGATGATGATGCAATGTGGGAAACAGCACAAGATATGCTACGTGATGTTTTAGTTGAAGCCGGTGTTGAATTTGTTGAAGCAGAAGGTGAAGCAGCATTCTACGGACCAAAACTTGATATCCAAATTAAAACAGCTTTAGGACATGAAGCAACATTATCAACAATCCAGTTAGACTTCTTATTACCAGAACGTTTTGACTTAACATACATTGATGCTGATGGCAGTAAAAAACGTCCAGTCGTTATCCACCGTGGTGTGATTTCGACAATGGAACGAATGACATCATTCTTAATCGAAGAGTACAAAGGTGCCTTTCCAACGTGGCTAGCACCAGTCCAAGTTGGAATCATCCCAGTGTCAAATGAAATTCATTTAGCATATGCGCAAGAAATCTTTGCGACATTAAATGCGATGAATATGCGTGTTCAACTTGATACACGTGAAGAAAAAATGGGTTACAAAATCCGTGAAGCACAAGTGAAGAAATATCCATATACGTTAGTATTAGGTGATTCAGAGCAAGAGCAAGGAACAGTAACGTACCGTAAACACGGATCACAAGCGCAAACAACAGTGACAAAAGCTGAGTTCATTGAGTTATTACTCAACGATATTAAACGCAAAAGCCGAGTGCTTGATGCCGGTGTTTCAAAATAAGTAATAAAGGAAACAGCTTCTGAAAAAATCAGAGGCTGTTTTTTTGTTGCTGCGAAAGTATCAAAAAGTGAAGTCATCAATTAATAAGAAAAAAATTATAGTTCATAAACTTGATTTTAGTGAATAAAGTCGTATACTCGATACAGTTATAAACGAATGAGCCGCTAGTAAGAAATGAACGATTGGGCCCTTTAATCGGATAGGTACAAGTGGTTATGTAGTTTTATAACAAGTTAAAACGTTAAAATTTATAATTCTACAAAATAACTTGCGTATGATACGGAGGGAATTATATGAAAACAAGGAATAAATATCTGATTACTGGTGGGATAGCCGTAGCAGCATTTACTGTAATTGGTGCATCGGCATTCCTAACATCCAGTGATCAAATTACCAATCCATTTTTATCGGGAACGACACGTGGTCAAGATGCAGAAATTTTAGTTGTTGAAGATTTTCGTTCAACATTAACAGATAACCCCAAACGAGCAGAAGCTATTTACAATGATTTATCATCAACGCTAGATGATCTTTATGGAAAACCAATCTCTGGACCAAATGAAGTCTTACCTGGAGAAAAATTTGTAAAGAAAGTTCGTGTTGATAGTGAAGCGAATTATTACCAATATGTGCGGGTAAAAGCTATTATTGACTGGGATGATACGTTTATTGCTAGTTTAGTTTCAAGTAAAGGACTCACAACTGAAGCAGCTGTGAACTACGCTAATAGCTATTTAGAAATTGTATTCCCGGATAAAGGAAAAGCACTCACAGCACAAAACTGGCTTGGTGGTGAACCACGGTATACATTTGGTTATGTGAATTCATATGCTTTATCTTCACCAGGTGGAATCATATTAAATGATGTAGCGACGACAGGTTATCTCTACTATAAATATGCACTTGCACCAGAAAATTTCACTGAAGATATTATCACTTCTGTCAAATTAAAAGCAAATGCAGGCAATGAATTTAAAAATGCTAAGTTTGACGTATTAGTTGATGCTGAATCAGTTCAAGCAACTGAAGATTCTTGGTACAATCAGTGGTCAAGTGATTTGTATCCAGGTGGCGGCGATCTCGAGACAGTAACACCACCACCAGCTCCATAATATTATTACTATCAAAAACTTTGCTCCTGGCTATTTAAAAGGGAGCAAATTTTTTTTGAGATATCTAAAAAAACAATGGATAATCCTTTGAATAGTATCGATAATTAGTAAATTTTTAAAATTTCAAAGGATTCTATCACTCTTTAGCAGACTGTATCTCATTTTATTTAAATGATAAAAACAACAAAAAATAGTTGT
Source organism: Firmicutes bacterium ZOR0006 (assembly GCA_000798955.1). Classification (GTDB taxonomy): domain Bacteria; phylum Bacillota_I; class Bacilli_A; order Culicoidibacterales; family ZOR0006; genus ZOR0006. The sequence continues at coordinate 15,520 of JTLC01000009.1, forward strand.
GGACTTATCAGAGTATTGAAAAATAGCGAAAAAACAAACTCAAAGTGCTAAAATTCATCAAAAATCAAGTAATAACGAACCGCAAAGGAATTAAGGGAATAGACAGCTAAAATTATTTGCAAATATATGGAGTTTAGTAGTGCAAAGAGTAGAATGTTAACTGTAACGAGAGATGAATGGCCGTCTATTTGATGACAAACTTTTTAAATGATAGGGCCCAAAGTTTAAAAAGGAAGACCCCTTTCGATTATGAGAATGAATCAATAACCTTGTGTTTAAGGAGGAACTAATATGAAAAAGAATAAAAAATATCTTGTCACAGCAGGGATTGCAGCAGCTGCATTAGCAGTTGGGGGAACAGCGGCTTTCTTTACATCAACAGATTCAATCACGAACCCATTTAAAACTGGATCAACAACACCTGGTGAAGATCCAAATGAGGGTATCAATGTTGTCGAAGATTTCCGGACATTAGCAACAGGTGAAACATATGGTGACTATACAAATACGAATCCAATTCGTGGTTTTCAAGAGTATGATACAAACCCATTTGTGGCTGTAGGTGAACCAACGACATATGGTGAATTAAAAGCTTCGCCAGGGGATGGTCCTCGCGAAATGTTACCTGGAGAATTATTTATTAAAGCGATGCGTGTTGAAAGTGAAGCGAATTATAGCCAATACCTTCGCATCAAAGTGACGGTTACAGTTGCTGGTGTGACTGGTGAGGAAACTGATGCCAACGGCACATTTGCACTAGGTGTCGACTCATTACCAACCGATTTGATTATCGATGCTGATACAACTGGATGGACGTTGAGTTCTGATGGTTATTTCTATTATGACACTGCCTTTGGGCCATTAGCTGTTACAAATGATATTGTGAAGGCAGTTATGTTAGACGGTGTCGGTGCTGGAAATGAATGGAAAAATGCGACTATTTCTGTAAAACTTGAAGCAGATGCCATTCAAGCAACAAGTGATGCATGGGCATCATGGGCAGCAGCAGATGTGACTGAACCAGGGACAACACCAACACCTGGACCTTAACAATTGAATCACAAAAATCATGAAAAAGAAGCACAAGCTTGCTCGATTAGCGAGCATGCTTGTGCCTTTTCTTTCTAGGAAGAAGGGGAGGTAATACATATGAAGATAATTAATGTGTTTATTACCACGATAGTTCTCTTAAGCTTGAGTGCACCAGTAGTAGCACAGGCAACAACTGAGGTCTTACCATCGACAATCAAATTGATTGGTGATGCAAAGGAACTTGCCTTTACTGAGACTGGCGAGCCAGGGTTTCTATATACGGATAAGTTTTTACCTGGTGAGACACTTGAAAGGACGTTAACGATTCGTAATGAAAAAAATGTTCCATTTCGACTTAGTTTTATGGTCGAACGAACATCGGATGTTATACCAGAAATTGATTTGTTTGATCAGTTAGACATCACAATTTATGATCCTGATACGAAAGAAATGTTATGCACAGGAGTTGTTGAAAATTGTGATGATCGACAATTATATGCCGTATTAAAACCTGGAGATGTTCGTAATTTGAAGATGGTTGTAACCTTCAATAAAGATGCAGGAAATGAATATAAAAATAAGTCTGCTCAATTTGAATGGATTTTCGATGCTGTTGTTGAGCCAACAACGACACCGGAAAAACCAATAAAGCCAATTATTACAACTGGAAATCCATTAGTAAATACGGGTTTATTTGCTTTAGAAATGACTGCACTAGGAGCTGTGCTCTTTGCTGGTGGACGTTATCTTAGCAAACGAAAAAAATAAATTTTTTTCCGAAATAAGATAGCGTTCGGAGGAAGGAGGATTAGCATATGAATATCAAGTTTAAATGGAACAAAGCATTGAGTATTATAGTAGGAATGATTGTTGTAGCAAGCATTATTAGCCTCACACCAACAACGTTAAGTTACTTAACAAGTCGTGATAATGTCTTGAACCCAGTCGAATTAGGAAAAGTTGATATTGAAATAAATGAGGAATTTAAAGAACCAGATTCATGGGATGGTGGTACATATGAAAAAGTTGTGTCAATTCAAAATTTTGGCACAAGAGAATCATTGATTCGTGTAGCAATCGTACCACGTTGGGTTGAAGAAGATGGAGTTACTCCATTTGCTGGTGACACAAGTTTACTCGATATCAATTGGAGTAATGTTGTTATGAGTTCTAATCCTGGCGATGAAACATGGGTTGCTGGTGGTGATGGCTATTACTACTATAGCAATAAAATTGCGACAGGAGCTTTGACAACAGCAATTATTACGTCTATAAATTTTAAAGATGATGTTGCAGCAGATATTTTACAACGATACGAAGGTAAAAAGCTAATTGTAGATGTGCAAGCTGAAGCAGTGCATGCACAAAAAGAAGCGTATGAAGCGGTTTGGTCACAAATGGCATCGAGTAATTCAGCTACGGATTTCATGTTAGAAGCATTAATTGACTTTGTTGAAACACCGTAAGAGAGGGGAGGAATGACATATGCTAAAAAAACGAATTTCAAAAATCGCACTAATTGTGGCGAGCATCTTTTTTCTACAACCATATTTGAGCGTTGTCGCAACTCTTACGGTTTCAGCAACGACTAGCGTTGAAATTACGGATGTTACGAATGTCGGGGAAATGAATCAGTCTGGAATAATGATGAAGCAAATAGCTACAAAATTATCTGAAAATCAACTCCAAGTTGTTACAACACTTTTAAGTGAACAACCAGTAGCAGAAGTAATGCTCAAACAAACGATTCATGAAAATTTTAAAGTCTTACGTGAAAATACAACTGTTCAAAGTAGTGATGGCAATCAAGTACTTTCTCAAATCGGTACGGAGATTCCCACAGCATTAACAACTGAACCAATTGTTGGGGAAGAACCAACAAGTTTTACAGTTGGCGGTAGTGACCAAAATAGTATTCTATACGGAAAAGCATTGGTTGCTGGGACAACATATACTGTGACATCAGTATATGATTTAGCAGTTGAATCTGAAGCGAGCGAAGTTGTACTCTTTACACCAACAACGTTTGATTATCGTTTGTACGAAAGTGCAGTGTTACCGGCAACACTTGATCTTGCTTCAATTTCACCAATTATTACGATTAGTGAGGCACTGCCACCAACTGATGAGGTAATACCACCAGTAGAAACAGTGCCACCAACAGAAGAGGTAGATCCTCCTGTAGAAGAAATACCGCCAGTGGAAGAAGTTATTCCACCGGTAACTGAAGAAGAGCCACTGATTCAAGAAGAAATTCCACCGGTACAAGTGATGCCATTTACAGCTGTTCAAGAATTACCAGCTGTAGAAAAACTACAATTTAATAAGTCAGCTACTCGCCAAGGAGATGGGTATGATAACTACCAAATTGAACTAGATATTACTGGTGAGCCAACGGTAACACCAGCAATTCCAGTTGATATTGTTCTTGTACTTGATAAATCAAGTAGTATGACACAAGGCAATCCACCAAAAATTGATAAACTTGTGACAGCTGCCGAAAGCTTTGTCTCAACAATTATGGGAACTGACATGACGGATGCGCAAATGGCAATTGTTGATTTCCATGGTACGGCAACGATTCATGATTTTGGTAGTGGTAATTACTGGTCAAAAAATATCACCGCTGTTCAAGAAGCAATTACGAATGAAACATTGATTTTTACAAATGTTGAAGCCGGCTATAAGCAAGCCAACGTTGCGTTACAAACGGCTCGACCAGAAGCTCGGAAGTATGTCGTATTATTCAGTGACGGTTTGCCAAGTGCCTACTTAGGCAATAACAATCAAGTTGTTTTTGTCGGTGAGGGGAATGCAACAGCAGTATCCAAAGCACAGGAAGCATACACACAAATTTTAAATACGTATAATCCAGCACCATATATGTATTCAATTGGACTATATAGTGGTTCAGCAAATAATACTGGAGAAAATTTTCTCTTTAGCGTTCAGAATCAAGAAGTAGATAAAGCTACATATTTGTCAAAATATTATACAAATGATGCAAATACACTCAATACTATTTTTACAACTTTAGCCGAAGAGATTAAAGCGACAATCACTCCAGAAATTGCATTGGATAGTGTTGTAACCGATGTGATTTCACCAACATTTATTCTTGATGATGTACCAAATGTGACTTTGAAAACAGTCACTCCGGAAGCTTCAATTTCATTGACAAAAGATGACGGTGGTACATTCGATTTATATGAATATCAAGTTGCTAAAGTGCCATGTGAGTTAGACTCAACTATTCAATGTGATAAATTAGTCGTCAATATTGGGACGTTAAAAGCTCCAAATGCAAAATTAACATTTAACATTGAAAGAAGAGATCCATATTTTGGAACAACCACACTTGAAGAAATCGATGCTGTTGATAGTCCGAAAGTACCAACAAATGATAACAATGCCATTTTAGATTATATTGATCCTGTCGATAAAGAAACTACAAAACAAATTACAGTTGGAAGTCCGCTAGTGGCACTACCATTTGTTGAAGGAACTGTTACAATTGAAAAAATTGCACCTGAGACAGAACAAAAATTTAGCGTATTGCTTGAAGGATTTGGAACATATGACTTCCCAAGTAATAGTACTAGTAATAATACGCAAACATTTGGATTTGATCTCCAAGCAGGAGTAGCACAAACCATGTCTTTCTATATGAAAGGTGAACAAACAGATACTGATCCAAATGCAGATTATACACAAAATTACGTAACTGTAGGGCAGTTTAATATTCGTGAAATTATTCCGCAAAATTATGCTTTGGCGAGTATTGAATATGCGTATGATACTGACTTAAGTACACCAGGATTACAAGGGACATATGTCACATATGAAGCACCGCTAACAATTAATAAAGATAATCGTGCTCTCTATATTCGGCTTACGAATACACGTACGAATACCGAGTATTGGTATGATCGTGCTGAAGTTGAGAATGTCTTTTCATTTCACTACGCACAACAACCAGTAGCATTATCTCTAGGTAAAGAAGACAAAGAGGTAGCATAGTGAGGAAGGCCACAATGTGGCCTGTCCTTCGCTGATACTTTATTTTAAAATCAAGTATCAGCGAAGGACTTCACAAGATAACTTGAAATGAATGGTGGGATGAATATGAAAAAAATAGGGTGGTTACTAATAAGTATTGTTGGTATTTTGCTCGTAGCTGGGATTGCTGGTTTGTTGCCAGTTAAAATATTTAATGTTATTTCTGGAAGTATGGAACCAACAATTCCCACGGGGAGTTTGGTAATGTCTTATGAGTTACAACCAAGTGAAATTATTGTTGGAGATGTTATTATGTTCAATCCTCGAGAAACAAGCATGGTGATGCATCGGGTTGTGGAAATAACTGAAACTGATTTGGGACGTGAATTTATTACACGTGGGGATGCGAATAATACGAATGATCCAGTACCAATTTATCCACAAGAAATTGCCGGTAAAGTAATCTTTTTTTTACCAGGAGTAGGATATGCTGTTGCTTGGATTCGTGAAAATTTAATTGCTTTTATTGCTTTTTCACTCGCAATTCTATTTGGCTACCAAGCAATTGTCAATTATCTTGCTGAGCACAAATTGGATAAAAGCGAAAAAACGGAGAAAATTGTCTGAAGTAATATTGAATCATGATCAAGTAAAAGCTATTGGCTAAAGTAGAGAAGCAGCCAATGGCTTTTTACTATTTCACTGAATTTTAGATGATTATTGATATCAGTGCGAGGAGGTCAAAAAAGCTTTTTGGATAAACTATTTGAACTAATATCCAAGAATTAAAATCAGGCGTAATAACTATGAATTTTTTTGGCTTTTCTATATTTTTGAGTTGCTTTATTATCCGAATTTTATCGCTAATATCGATAAATGTTAAAGATAATAGGAGTGATTAATGATAATATTACTGATACAAAGAAAAAGGCTCGCCAGGGGTCGATATGGATGAGAATAAAGGGAGGAACGAATAGACAAATAGTGAGTCTGTAAATATTGATGTGCAAAGGAGACATTATGCAAAAAGTGTTAAAAAGAATAATTGACATTATTATTTCAGGTATCAGTTTGCTTATATTAGCTCCTATTTTGGGAATTATCTCAGTCTGTGTGTGGCAACAGCTTGGGCGACCAATCTTCTTTAAACAACAGCGAGTTGGTTTACATGACAAAGTTTTTGAAATGTACAAATTTCGAACAATGCTTCCCAAAGTAACAGCTGCTGGAGTTAGTTTAACAAAGGAACAACGTCTGACAAAATTCGGAAGATTTTTACGAAGCACAAGTTTAGACGAACTTCCCGAATTGTGGAATATTTTTAAAGGTGATATGAGTCTAGTAGGACCCCGACCACTACTTGTTGATTATTTACCACTCTATTCACCGAGACAAAGACGCCGACATGAAATGCGACCAGGATTAACAGGATTAGCACAAGTGAAGGGACGCAATCACGTCGATTGGCCAACTAAATTTGAGTATGATGTAACATATATCGAAACCTTTAGTTTAAAGCAAGATGTACAAATTATTTTGAAAACGGGTCTGAGTGTCCTAAAGCGTGAAGGGATTGAAACCCAAGAAGGAACATTTCAAAAAAGATTTACTGGTAATACAGATGGAGAGTGAAAAACATGAAGCAAACATACAACGTATTAATTTTAAGTGCTGGGCGTCGAGTTGAGTTAATTCAATCATTTCAAAAAGCAAAACATACTGTCGGTGTAACGGGTACCGTCGTTGCAATTGACCATAGTTTAACAGCACCAGCATTACAATTTGCTGACCAATCATATCAAGTTTGTAAAATTACCGATGATTCCTATATTTCGGAAGTGATTGAAATTTGCCAAAAAGAGCAAATTGATTTAATCGTACCAACAATTGATACTGAGTTGCTAAAGTTGGCCCATGAAAGAGAGCGAATCGAAAAAATAACACAGGCTAAAATTTTGATTTCAGATTTAACTGTCATTGAACTCTGTCGGGATAAAATTCAAACACAACACTTTTTCGAGCAGATTGGCTTAGGTGTCCCAAAATTAATCGAGATGAAAGACATTATCGATAAAGCCTATCAATTTCCTTTATTTATCAAACCGTTAAATGGGAGCTCAAGTATCAACACTTTTAAAATCAAAAACGAAGCAGAACTTGAATTTTTCTTAGAATATGTCCCACAACCGATGGTACAAAGTTTTATCACGGGGACTGAATATACAATTGATGCTTTTGTTGATTTTACGCATCAACCAATTACAATTGTTCCACGAGAACGAATAGCGACAAGAAGTGGCGAAATTTTAAAGGGAAAAATCGTAAAGGATCGAGAATTAATTGATTTAACTAAATACATCATCAAAAAATTAGAGCCAATTGGCCATATTACGATTCAATGTATGAAAACTTCGGATGGTGTAAAGTTTATTGAAATTAATCCGCGCTTTGGTGGTGGTGCACCGATGAGCATCCATCTCGGGGCTGATTCACCAGCAAATTTATATCGACTGCTACGTGGTGAAATACTAGAATATAATGAGAATTATCAAGAGCAGGTTATTGTGAGTCGTTATGATCAAGCCGTGTATCTTAAGTTTGATGAAAAGGGTTGTGAATTATTATGATGGAACGAAAGCAATTAAAACGCTATTTAGAAAAACATAAACATAAAGCTGGGGAACGAATTTTCTTAGCTTCACCACATATGGGTGGAAAAGAAATTGATTATGTGAATGAAGCATTTGAAACGAATTGGATTGCTCCACTCGGGCCCCATGTTTTACATTTTGAACAAGAGCTAGCGGAAATGGTTGGAATAAAAGCAGCAGCAGCAGCTTCAAGCGGAACAGCAGCAATTCATTTAGCATTAAAAGTGTTAGGAATTCAGCCAGGAGATGAAATTTTTTGTTCAACATTTACCTTTGCAGCAACGGTAAATCCAATTATTTATGAACAGGCAATTCCTGTCTTTATTGATTCTGATTATCAAAGTTGGAACATGTGTCCGAAAGCATTACAAAAAGCTTTTGATGCAGCGGAAATAAAAGGAAAACTGCCAAAAGCTGTGATTGTTGTCAATTTATACGGACAAAGTGCTGATTATGATCAACTATTAGCTATTTGTAATCAATATCAAGTGCCAATTATTGAAGATGCAGCGGAATCATTAGGTGCAACTTATAAGGGAAAAGCAACCGGAACGATTGGTGAATTAGGAATTTTCTCGTTTAATGGGAACAAGATTATTACTGCTTCAAATGGGGGGATGCTTGTTTCTAATAATATTGATTATATTGAAAAAAGTATTTTTCTTTCAACGCAAGCTCGTGAGGATGCTCGGCACTATGAACATAAAGAAATTGGGTATAATTATCGAATGAGTAATGTAAGTGCGGGAATTGGGAGAGGACAGCTACACGTTTTAAAATCACGTGTTCAGAAAAAAAAGGCGATTTTTGAAAAATATAAAAAAGATCTTAGTACAATTTCTGCCCTCGAAATGATGCCGATTTGTGAATATGGCGAGTCAAACTATTGGTTATCACCAATCATCATTCATGATACAGCAATCGATCCCAATACAATTATTGATGCGTTAGAAGCTGAAAATATTGAATCAAGACCACTTTGGAAACCAATGCACTTACAGCCAGTATTTCAACAATACGAGTTGTTCACAGTTCATCCGGAAACAAGTGTTGCAGAAGATTTATTTTTACGAGGTGTTTGTTTACCAAGCGACACCAAAATGACGACACAACAGCAAAACCGGATTATTGATGTCATTAAAGGGGTGTTTCAATGATGAAACCAAAAGTGATTTTTATTGCAACGGTGCAAAGTCATATTGTTGCCTTTCACTTGCCTTACTTAGAAGCGTGGCATCGTCAAGGTTATGAAGTTCACGTTGCTACTAATCAAAAAAATAAAACTGAAAAAAGTGAAAATGCTAAAAAAAATCATGAGTATATTATTTGGCATCAAATCGATTTTCAACGTAATCCATTAGCCCTAGATAATTGGAAAGCTTATCGTCAATTAGAAAACCTGATGAGAAAAGAAACCTATCTGTTGATGCATTTACATACACCAACAGCGAGTTTAATCAGTCGTTTAGTTGCTCGGAATTTTCCAACAACTAAAGTAGTATATACCGCACATGGATTTCATTTTTATCAAGGAGCTCCATGGAAAAATTGGTTAATTTATTACCCAATTGAAAAATATCTTGCGAGATATACAGATGCAATTATCACGATGAATGCGGAGGATTACCAGATTGCGAAAGCTAAATTTACAACACGAACAAAAGCTGGTGTGTATCATGTCAATGGAGTCGGGATTGATTTATCCTATTACCACTCACAGCTAGATAATGTTGCTACTCTGCGCCAAAATCTTGGATTAGCAATGGAAGACTTTGTCATTGCAGTTGTTGCAGAATTAATTCCGCGAAAAAACCATTGGCAAATTATTCAAGCAATTCAAGCAATGCACGCAGAGTACCCAGATATTAAGGTGTTAATCGTAGGTAAAGGTGAGTTAGCCGAACGATATCAAAAAGAAGTCGAGAAGTTACAGTTGCAAAAGAATCTTATTTTTCTCGGATATCGCCAAGATATTCCTGAAATTTTACAATTAAGTGATTGTGTTGGGCTTTTTTCGATTCAAGAAGGCTTACCACGAAATGTGATGGAGGCAATGGCAATGGGAAAACCGCTGATTGTCACGAACATCCGTGGATGTATTGATCTTGTCGAGGATGAAAAACAAGGATATGTTGTTGGTGTACATGATATTGAAGCCACTACGCAGGCGTTGAAAAAAATGTATCATCATCGTGATCGAAGCGACTTAGGTCAAAACTCCAAAATTAAAATTAAAAATTATCAAATTGAAAATGTCTTGGAACAAGTCAATACTATTTATCAAAATGTGCTTTAAGGGTGAACCACACGTTCTTGCCACAACAAGGGAATGATCAAAATGAAAAGAAGTAAAAGCAATTATTTTAAAATAAAACGGTTCAGTTTAGCAACATTAGATGCATTTGTCATTATTCTTGCTGTCTTACTGACGTTATGGATTTTACAAGCGACCGTTACAAACGTGCAAATCATCGGTATTATTAGTATTTTCATTCTTGTTTTTAGTTTTGTTCAAATGATGAGCGGGGAATACCAAAAATTATGGCGCTATGCATCAAGTAGAGAATATTTTCGTTTAATACTCGAACTTATTTTTGCGAGTATTATTAGTAGCTTCATTGCAATGATAGTCTTTTTAAATCAAATTGAAGTGATGTTAATGCTGTCGATTATCACGATTGTCAGTATCTTAGCGACACGTATTTGGGCGGCCATCGTGAGACGAGAATTAAGAAAAGAATATGAACGTAATGTACCAAGAGAACGCGTAGTGATTATTGGTGCCGGTGAGGCAGCACATAAATTGATTGGTGAATTAAAAAGTTCCGCACAGAGACAATATGAGATTATTGGTGCTTTTGATGACGCAATCGATAAGCAAAATCAAAAAATATGTGGGGTGCCAGTAGTAGGCACATTATCGCAAGTACATGAATATGTTACCCACGAAAGCATTGATAGTATTTTGCTCGCAATTCCATCGTTATCTGATCTGCGGCGACGTGAAGTAATTCAGTCACTCAAAGATTACAGTAATAAATTAAAAATATTACCACGACTATCAGATTTGCTTCGTGATGTGAAAATGATGAATCAAATTCGCGATGTCGAATTAGAAGAGTTACTTGGTCGTGAAATTGTCAGATTAGATCCGGCGCCACTATTAGCCTTTTTACAAGGAGAAGTTATTTTTATTAGTGGTGCTGGTGGTTCAATTGGTTCAGAGCTCTGCCGACAAATTATCCGCTATCAGCCAAAAATGCTTATTATTTTTGATATTTATGAAAATTCATTATATGAAATTCAAAACGAACTAAAAGCTTTGGCAACACAAAGTGAAATTGTCACCTTAATTGGTTCAATTCGCGATTGTAAAAGAATTGAAAGTATTTTCCAGTTATATCAACCAACAATTGTTTTCCATGCTGCAGCACACAAGCATGTACCGTTAATGGAAATGAGCCCGAATGAAGCAATCAAAAATAATATTTTTGGTACTTTGAATGTCGCACAGTGTGCAAGCGAAGTTGGTGTCAAGCGTTTTGTGATGATTTCAACAGATAAAGCTGTCAACCCTACAAATATTATGGGAGCGACAAAACGAGCATGTGAGATGATTGTGCAAGCGATGAATGCTCATAGTCAGACTGAATTTGTTTCAGTACGTTTCGGAAATGTGCTTGGTTCAAATGGATCAGTAATTCCGCTATTTAAAAAACAAATCCAAACAGGACAACCAATTACCTTGACACATAAGGATATTACACGTTATTTTATGCTCATTCCTGAAGCAGTTCAGCTTGTTTTACAGTCGGGAGCTAAGGCAAAAGGTGGCGAAATATTTGTTCTAGATATGGGGAATCCGGTGAAAATTCATGATTTAGCGGTGAACCTTATCAAGCTTTCAGGTTTGGTTCCTGGTGAAGATGTTGAAATTAAAATTACGGGATTAAGACCAGGTGAGAAATTATATGAAGAATTGTTGATGAACGAAGACGGGCTCGAAGCAACGAATAATAAGAAAATTTTTGTAGAGAAAGCCTTATTTAATGATTTAGATGGATTGTTAATCAAACTCGAAAAACTGCAGAATCTTGTTACAAGTGGGGAAACCCAACAGGTCAAAATGTATTTAAAAGAAGTCGTACCAACGTATGTTGAAGCAGAGTATAATCCAGCACTCTACGAGAAGCAATAAAAGAAGATTGAATAAAAATAAGGAGGGAATTTTATGGAGGAAAATCAGGTTCAGTTTGATTTAAAACATATCACGATGATTTTAAAGCGAAATCTTGTGATCTTAATTTTTATTCCACTAGCAGCAATCGCATTTGCCTGGCAAATAAACGAGATTTCAAATCCAGTTTATGAAACGACAACGCGTATTTTGATTAATGTGAAGCCAGCTGTTGATGAAGAAATTGACCCAAATATGGTTGCGAGTTATCAGAAATTAGTTCAAACATATGCTGAATTAATTAAAAGCAAAACTGTTTCTGAAATGACGGGTGAAAAATTAGGCTTAGATGCTGAAAAATTAAAATCACTTGTTGATACTATCAATGTACAAACGAAAGATTTAATGCAACTGATTACAATTAGTGTTAGAGCATCGGATCCACAACTGGCACAAGCGTTTTTAACAACGTTACTTGAGTCAGTACAAGAAGTAGGAACAGAAAACATTGGCATCAATATGATTCAAGTTGTTGATGAAGCTGTCCTACCAGTGAAACCAGTTGCACCAAATAAAACGATTAATTTAGTCACAGGTGCGGCCGTTGGGGTTGTATTAGCGGCTTTTATTGCCTTTTTACGAGATTATTTAGATACACGTGTACACGATGTTGAAACATTGACAAAAATTACTAACTATCCAGTTATAGGTAAAATTATCAGAATGAAAGGTTCTGGAGGATTTGTGAGTGATAAAAAAATATATGGGAGTGAAGCATATCGATTTCTTCGGATTAAAATTCAATCATTAGCTGAGGCACAAAAAGTACAAGTGATTTTAGTAACATCAGCTATTAGAGGTGAGGGGAAAACGCAAATCCTTTTGAATCTCGGTGATTTGCTGGCTAAATCAGGAAAAAAAGTCTTACTAATCGATGGGAATATACGTCAACCGAAAGTACATACTTTTTTTGACTTAGAAAATACACAGGGACTCACAACACTCCTCGAGGGACAAGACACGCTAGAAAATTTAAAAGTACAAACGAATCGAAATGGGATAGATGTATTAGTCTCAGGACCAAATGTTGAGCATCCTGATGAAATTTTTAGTAGTGAAAACTTTAGTCAACTGCTCAGAAAAGCAAAAGGACGTTATGATTTTGTCCTTATTGATTCAGCACCAGTACTGATGTATGCAGATACACTGAGCTTAATCCAAAAAGTTGATGCGGCAGTACTTGTATCGCGACATAACAAAATCAAAATGGGGCAATTGCAAAAAACCAAAGGAGATTTGATGGAATTGCAAGTGAACGTTCTTGGTATTATTGCCAATCAATTTCCAGTGAAAAAAATAAAATAAAACTGTTGATTGATGCGTGTAAAATGCAGTGAAGAGGTGGGGAAATATGGAAATTTTACATATATTAATGATGAATAAATTGAATGGTGCAGAAAAGTTAGCGTTGATTTTGTGTCAAAACTTACAACAATTTGAACCAGTAGTAGTTTGCGGAGGAGAGACACTAGCTAAGAAATTTTCTGATGCACACATTCCGAATTATAGTATTGATTTCCAAGGAAATAATCGACTAAAAAGTTTACATGAATTAAAAAAAATCATCATTCATCATCAAATTAAAATTGTTCATGCCCACGACAACCAAGCGTCAATTAATGCGTATTTATTAAAAAAAATTTACGGGCTCGATATTCAAGTGATTTCTCACATCCATAATTGCTATCCTTGGTTGAAAACGGAAAATATGTTAAAAAAAATTGATCGGATTTTTCGGAATCGCTACGACTACAATATCGCTTGTGGCAATTTGGTATACGAACACTATGAAAAATATGCTGATTATATTGATTTGAGTAAAGTTGGAATTTTTTCAAATGCTATTGATGTTGAGAAAATTCAAATGTATGCCACAGTACCAAAGTCACAGCAAAGATATCTAGAATTAGGCATAAATTCCGATAAATTCATTTATGGATTTATTGGAAGATTTTCAGAAGCAAAAGGGATTTTACCATTACTAGCGAGTGTTGGTGAGCATGCAACTGCGTTCCTAGATAGTCAAATTGTGTTAATTGGTAGTGGAACTACGCAACAGGAAAAAGAAATCCAAGCAGTTATTCGAAAGTATGGGCTGGAAGAAATTGTTGTGTTACTCGGACAACAAGAAGACGTATATCAATTTTACCCATTAATGGATGTTTTTTTCTTACCGTCTCAGTATGAGGGATTACCGATGGTTATTCTTGAAGCAATGAGTTCACGTAAAGCAGTTGTTGCTATGGATGTTGGAAGTATTCATGAAGTGGTGATTGATAATCACAATGGTATTTTAGTTCCAGCAAAAAATTATGAAAAATTTGTTGCGGCGCTCATACAGCTAAAACAGGAGCGCGAAAAATTACCAACTTTCGAAAATAATGCACTGATAACAATTCAAGAAAAGTACAATATCAAAAATTATGCCTTAGAAATTGAAGCGTTATATAACAAAATCATGAGAGGAATGAGTACGAGCCGTGAATAAAGTAACACTGAAAGATAAAATATTAATTGCTGTTATTATAGGCTTGTTACTTTTCTTAGTCCCCGATGCAAGTGCGAATACGATCATTACTTATCTCATTTATGTTGCATTTACTTTAACGAGTTTTAAAACGAATCTTTTGTTATATATAGTTATGATGCCATGGGAAACACAACTGTTAACACCATTGGGAACATTTTTTCGAACGGCAATGGTTATTATTTTTCTAAAGTGGCTCTACCTTGTAGCAATCCAAAAGCGCAGTCTTGCAGTTCATTTTCAGCATCGATTTGAGATAGCAATCTTTATCATGTTAGGTGTGTATGCATTATTAGCGATTGGGTATTTTCAAAATTTGACAACACTCTATATCATATTTTCCATTATTATCTTCTTGTTATTCCGTAGTAATAATCCAGACTATGAGAATCTGGCGAAATATTATATTTTATTTACTGTTTTTGGCGTCATTTGGGGGTTGTGGAATAATAATTTTATGTTTTCTGAAGTTGATGGCGAACTAGCAAATCGCTTTAGTGGTACCTATGAGCCAAATTTTATGAGTATTTATATTAACTTGGCAATAGTATTTTGTCTTTACAATTGGCGGGAATTCAATAAAATTTTTCTAGTTACGGCCTTAGCTGTTTTGTATAGTGGCTTACT
Source organism: Firmicutes bacterium ZOR0006 (assembly GCA_000798955.1). Lineage (GTDB taxonomy): Bacteria > Bacillota_I > Bacilli_A > Culicoidibacterales > ZOR0006 > ZOR0006. The sequence continues at coordinate 30,593 of JTLC01000009.1, forward strand.
CTTAACAATGAGTACGACCGGTACCTTTGTGAACGTTGCAATGTTGGGGATGAGCTTTTGTTATTATATTTATCAGCAACCAACTTTTTCAACTAAACTCATCAAGTCAGTGGTAACAGTTCTAGTGTTAGTTATGACGCTTGGAATTGCTTACCAAATACCAACAGTGTATCTCTTAACAAAACGAATTGAACTAAAAGTTGAGGCATTTATGAGTGGTGATACTTCAGAAGCAACAACGGGGCGTTCTGATATCACCGAGGAATATAGTGTCAATCGCGATCAAGAAAATACTCGCGTGAAAGTATTTGGTTCAGCACACCCGGAACCACGTCTTTACTATGATCAAAGAAAAGATACCCATAACAGTTATTTTGATTTAGAAATAACGTACGGCATTTTTGGCTTAGGTTTTTTATTGATTTTGTTTAGCAGAAAATTGATTGAAGCACCATTTATGATGAAAATGTTACTGTTTGTTTTATTTGCTGGAGCATCATCGGTTTCATTTACATCCTTTCCAATGTTTTGGGTACTCTTATTTATTTAAATTGAAAGGAGTAGATTATGCAGAAAATACTCTATCTCTCATTTAGTGATTTTTCACACAATAGTTGTGATGGTGTTTCCAAAAAAGTGCGTTCACAATTAAAGGCTTTTCAACACCTTGGCTTTATGACTGACTTTACATATATTCGTGATGGAAATGTGTATCTCAGTAAAGATGAGAAGGACTACTTGCTGTTTAAGAGCACCGGGGTGCCATATCGAGATAATATGCTCTTATACAAAAAATTATTAGCGAACAATGAACTTATAGATTACCAAGGATCAGTGATTTATATTCGTAATCACCGGCGGAATCTTTCACAACTACAATTTATCAAAAAAATGGTAGTCAAACAAAAAAATAAAATTGTCTTTGAAATCCCGACATATCCATACAAAGGCGAAAAAAGTACAAGTTTGAAGGGGATTAAGGCGCAAATTGGTGAGTATCAAGATGATGTTTTCAATTTTTTTCTAAAAAAATACATTGATAAAATTGTGACTTTTTCACAACATCAAACAATTTTCGGGCGTCCATGTATTTGTATTTCGAACGGCATTGATTTAGAAAGTACTTCAGTTGTCCAGAAAGCTATGAATGAAACATTCACTTTCACAAGCGTGTCAATCTGTAAGTCTTGGCATGGAATCGATCGGTTTTTGCAGTCATTAGCAAAATTTCAAAATGAATATCCAGAAACACAAGTAAAATTTAATATTATTGGTGAGGGATCCAATACACCAAAACTGAAAGAACTAGTCATGAGTAATCAGCAGTTATCACAAATTGTGACGTTTCATGGCTTTAAATCAGGAAAAGAATTAGATGATATTTATAATGAAACAGATATTGCTATCGGAAGTTTGGGGATTCATCGCATAGGATTAACTGAAGTCCAGCCACTTAAAAATCGTGAATATGCAGCAAAAGGACTACCTTTTGTGATTGCTTTTCATGATCCGGATTTCAGTGGAAAAGAATTTGTCTTTCAAGTGCCAGGAGATGAATCACTTATTGATATCACCGAAATTATCTCTTGGTATCAAGGGCAAGAATTTCACCCGCAAAGTATTCATGAATATGCTAAAAAATTTTCTTGGGATACACAAATGAAAAAAGTGATTCAAGAAATCAGTTGAAAAGGAGTTACTAAGATGAAGCCAATTAATATTATCGGATTAGGATATATCGGATTACCAACGGCGCTTATGTTTGCAGCACATGGTATTGAAATTATTGGGACTGATTTAAATACTGAATTAGTTGCCAAATTACAAAAAAATGTCCTCACGTTTGAAGAACAAGGATTAGTAGAAGTATTTCAAAAAGCAGTAGCAGCAGGTATCCAATTTCAAACAGAGTATGAGCAGACAGATAAGTACATTATCACGGTACCAACACCATATTTGAAAGATTCAAAAAAACTAGACCCTTCATATGTTGAGCAAGCAGTGAAGCAAGTATTGGAAGTGTGCTTACCAGGAACGATTTTAGTAATAGAATCAACGATTTCACCAGGTACTATTGATAAGATTGTCAGACCACTGATTCATAAAAAAGACCTAGAAATTGGGAGTGATATTCACTTAGTTCATGCACCAGAAAGAATTATTCCAGGGAATATGGTACATGAATTACAGTACAATTCACGAACTATTGGTGCTGATACGAGTGAAATAGGCCAAGCAGTTAAGTCATGGTATGAGTCATTTTGCCAGGGCGAGATTGTTGTGACAGATGTGAAGACGGCCGAAATGAGCAAGGTGATTGAAAATACTTTTAGAGATATTAACATTGCCTTTGCGAATGAATTAGCTCAAATGTGCTACAAAGAAGGAATGGATGTCTACGAATTAATTCAAATTGCAAATCGGCATCCGCGTGTCAATATTCTCCAACCAGGTCCCGGTGTTGGTGGGCATTGTATTTCTGTTGATCCTTGGTTTTTAGTCGGTGATTATCCTGAAATTGTGAATATTGTTTTAGCGGCACGTGAAGTCAATGATTCAATGCCAACATACGTGTTCGATAAAATGCATATCATTATGAAAGAACATGGCATTCGTGATTACAGCAAAGTTGGATTATACGGACTGACATACAAAGAAAATGTTGATGATATTCGCGAAAGTCCAACATTACAGTTATTAGATGTTTTTCATAAGTATAATATTGAAAATGTAAAGATTTATGATCCATATATTCAAGAACAATACTTTCCCGGTCAATTGCATGATTTCCAAACTTTCCTTGAAGCAACTGAACTCATTATCGTGCTCGTAGCTCATGATGAAATTAAGGAACAGCAGAATTTGTTACAAGATAAAATTATTTATGATACGCGTCATGTTATTCATACAGCAAAAAAACTTTATCGTATGTAGGGAGCGAATCAAGTATTAGATTCACGAAAGGAAATGCTACAGACTTGCGAATCATTATTTATGAGCGCATGAGTCACTCAAGCATCGCGGTATAAGGTGAATGACGAAGCCGAAAATTTTAACAGTAGTTGCAGCTTTGCCTGATAGTGGTGGTGTTGCAACTGTCGTGTATGCCGTACAAAACGAAGTAAATAAAAGTGGTGAAATTGAAAATGATGTGGTTGTCGTTAAGTATTATGATTCATGGTTTAAAAAAATAATCAAAAAAATCCGCGGTCAAAAAATTGAGTATCAAGATAAGCGCTATGTGCAGGAAGTGCAGTCATTTCCCAATCAACGCATAACAATTATTCAAATTCCGAGTCGAATATTCAGAAAAAAAAACCGCAGCCAAGAACGGATGGCTTATTTAGAAAGGCTGTTTGAACTTGATAGTTACGATAGTATCCATGCACATTACTATAAAGATTACACAAAAACCGTACTTGAAATTTCGCAAAAATACCATAAAAAAGCACTGTTGACAATCCATGGCTCGGATACAATTGGTTTAAATAATACCGATATTGCCTGCCTGAATCAATTTGATGCACTCACGTACGCCAGTAATTTTTTACAGCAAACCGTGACGAAAGTTGGCGAAATTACAACATTACAGCGAGTCATCTCTAATGGCTATAATGATCAAGTTTTTTATTTGAAAAATCAAGAAAAAACAAGAATGAATATCGCATATTGCGGGAGCTTAAGTGATATTAAAGGTGTTGATGCTCTTAAACAAATTTTTTTAACAGTTGCACAACAATGTCCGAAATATCATTTTCAAATTTATGGTGATGGACCGAAAAAAGCTGATTTACAAGCATTTTTTCAGCAGCATCAACTTCAGGTAACATTTTTTGGTAATGTCAAGCAACAAGAATTGAGTGATGCCTTTCAAGAAATGAAAGTTTTGATTTTACCGAGTAAAAGGGAAGGCTATCCGTGTATTGTTCAAGAAGCTAAAGCCTGTGGGGTGTATGTAGTTGCTACTGATGTTGGTGGAACAGCGGAGGCTTTAGGCGAAATTGGCACACTTGTAACACGGACAGGAGCTTTTGAAGCCGAAATGGCTTTAAAAGTTGTTGACTACTTGAATGGAGAACAGTTCTCGGCTCAGATAATTTCTAAGGACCATGTGCATAATTGGCAAAAAATTGCCAAACAATATGTACAACTCTATCAAGAATTAGCGAAATAATAATCATAAAAAAAAGAACGAGGGGGCATAGCGATGAGAGAGTTTGTCGTTACCAATGCGTTTCAACTTACTGAGCAGGAACAACAAGAGGGGTTTATCACGGGGAAAAAGGTGTGGCATAATATCCAAATGACACGCAAAACGGCTCGTAAGTTTGAAAAAGATAAGGTGTTTTACGAAAATGAAAACTGTATTATTTTACTAGAAGGAGTAGTTTTTAATAGTATTGCTTTAAAAACACAATACCAAACTGACGACTTCGCGGAAGCACTTGTGGCAATGTATCAGAAATCACCGTTGTTTTTTGAAACGTTAGATGGCAGTTTTTCAGGGTATCTTTTTGATAAACAACAAAATAAGCTGATTGTCTTTGTGAATCGAATTGGTGATCATCCAGTTTTTTACTGGCAAAATCAGGGGAAATATATTGTAGCGACCAATTTAAAAGCAATCACAGAAATTTTGCAAGCAAATGATATTTCATATCAACTAGATGAAATTGGTAGCTATTGTTTATTGACTCATGGTTGGATGTTACAAGATATCACCTTGATTCAAAATATTAGACGAATTAATCCGGGAAATTATCTGATTGAGGAAAACGATGGCTTGATGTGTTATCAGTATCACGAATTCAGCAATCAAGTAACCTGCCTGGAAACAACAGAAACAGAAATAATCACCAAAATTGATCAACTTTTTAAAAAAGCACTGCAAAAACAAATTGATAAAAATAATGAATATGGCTATCAACATGTTGCACAATTAAGTGCCGGATTAGATTCACGAACGGTAAATTATGGTTTAGCTGACTTAGGAGTCAAAAACGTTTTAAGTGTCAGTTATTCTGAAAGCGGCTATTACGATCAAGTAATACCAATGAAAATTGCCGAAGAACTCAAACACCATTGGTTGTTCAAATCACTAGATAATGGCTTATCACTATTTTTATTAGATGAGATGGTGCAATTAAATGACGGCTTGGTTTTACATTATGGACCGGCTCAAGTATGGGACATGTTTTCTAAATTAGACCGAGAGCGCATCGGAATTGTGTACAATGGAATTGCTGGTGAAGTTATCGCGGGTTATTATTTTACAGAGAATAATCCAAATAGACCGGGTTTATTAGAAGAATGGGCAACATCCCAAAAATTAATACCTAATTTACAACAAGCGTTAACGAAGCAAAATTATCAAATTGACTTTAAAGCAAATTTGGAAATGTTTTTATACTACCATCGTTGCTTCACAGGCTCAACATTAGGAACGCCGTTAACTTTACAATATGACTGTGAATCATGTTCGCCATTTTGTGACGATGAGTTCTTTGCGTACTGTTTGTCGATTCCGTTGGAATACCGTTGGGGATTTAACTTATATGATAAATGGGTGATGCAAGCATATCCCGGAGCGGCAAATTATCTACATAATGGTTCGCGAAAATTAGGTGAAAGTAATAATGTTAAAGTGATGGGATATACGACGAATTTACGTAGTTTACCAAAAAAATCGCTCGATAAACTTTTACGGACTGTGCATTTGCAAAAGAAAAAAATTGATACAAAACACCACATGAATCCAATTGATTATTGGTATCACACGAATAGTGAAGTTTCGCAATTTATGGATAATTATTTTCAAAGAGAGCTGAATCGGCTAGCACCGTACCCGGACATTCAAAAAAATTGTCAGTATTTATACACTCAAGGCAATGCGACGGAAAAAACGCAAGTATTGACATTATTAGCAGCGATGAAACATTTGTTTAACGTGCAAATTGCACTAGAATAATAACAACTGAAAGAAGAAGGTGGGAAAGTGAGAGAGTTTACGTTTACGAATGCTTTTGAACTTGAAAGGAAAGAAACTGAAAAAGGTTTTATTAGTGAAAAAAAAGTTTGGCGACAATTCCAAATGACACGAAAAACAGCACGAAAGTTTGAAGGTGATAAAGTTTTTTATGAAAACAATGCCTACATCGTATTAGTAGAAGGCGTAATTTTTAACAGTACTACCATCAAAAAACAGCACCGGACTGACTTGGCAGAAGCGCTAATCGCAATGTATCAAACATCACCAACTTTTTTTGCCGCATTAGATGGGAGCTTTTCAGGATACCTATTCGACAAAGCTCAAGAAAAAATCTATGTATTTGCCAATAAGGTTGGTGATCATCCTATTTTTTATTGGCAACAAGATGGGCGCTATATCGTTTCAACAAGTATTAGAACAATCACCAAAATTTTACAAGTAAATGGAATTACTTGTACGCTTAATACGATTGGGAGTTATTGTTTGTTGACACATGGCTGGATGCTTCAAGATTTAACCCTTATTGAAAATATACAGCGAATTGGTGCCGGGTATTATCTTGTAAGTGATGAAAATATATTAAAACGATATCAGTACCATGAATTTGTAAACACAATTGTATGTGACGAAGAGTCTGAAGCGGAAATGATTGAAAAGTTGGACACTTTATTTAAGCAGGCGCTCAAAAAAATAATTGATAAAAATGACGAATATGGCTATCAGCATGTTGCACAATTAAGTGCCGGATTAGATTCACGAACGGTGAATTATGGTTTAGCAGCACTAGGCGTAAAGGATATGATGAATGTCAGTTATTCTGAAAGTGGATATTATGATCAAATTATACCGATGAAAATTGCCGAGGAGCTCCAGCATAATTGGCTATTTAAATCTTTGGATAATGGCTTATCATTATTTTTACTTGAGGAAATGGTCCAACGAAATAGTGGCTTAGTGTTACATTATGGTCCGGCGCAAGTGTGGGACATGTTTTCAAATTTAGATCGCAAGAACATGGGGCTTATTTATAATGGAGTTGCGGGTGACGTTGTTGCGGGTGATTATTGTACGGAAAATAATCCTTTGAAACAAGGGCAACTAACTGATGAAGCTAATTCAAAAAAATTACTCCATCGATTAGAAAAGGTAATTGAAGAGAACAAATATACAGTTGATTATCGAGCAAATCAAGAGATGTTTCTATACTATAATAGTTGTTTTACTGGTTCATTATTTGGCACACCTTTGACATTACAATATGATTGCGAATCGTATTCACCGTTTTATGATGAAGACTTTTTTGCGTATTGTTTATCGATTCCTTTGCAATATCGTTGGGATTTTAATTTATATGATAAATGGTTATTCCAAAAATATCCTGAGGCCACAAAATACTTGCATAATGGTAGACGGAAACTTGGGGAAAGAAATAACATAAAATTTCTGGGAAAGCAAACTAATTTCCAAAAATTACCAAGACAAATTAAAGAAAAGATTTTACGAAAATTAAATCTGAAAAAGCGAAAAATTAATACAAAACATCATATGAATCCAATTGATTACTGGTATTATACGAATGAAAATGTTACTCATTTTATGGATCACTATTTTGCAAGTGAGATTAAGCAGCTAGATGCTTATCCAGAAATTCAAGCTGATTGTCAGTATTTATATCACGATGGAAATGGAATTGAAAAGACCCAAGTGTTGACATTGTTAGCAGCAACAAAACATTTGTTGGGAGATGGGAACGATGAAACAGCAACTTCATAAATTAATAGAAACTGGATTTTTCCATGTTTTTGGTTCAAATGTCTTAAATAAAATCATGCAATTTGCGAGCGGAATTTTTATTGTGCGGATTTTGAGTCAAGCAGAATATGGAACATTTACCTACGCCCAAAATATCATTGCGTTCTTCTTGCTACTAAATGGATTTGGTATTATGCAAGGGCTTTTACAATTTGGTTCAAAAGCGGAGACAGTTGGGGAACGAGATCAGTATTTGAAATATGCCCTGAAAATTAGTTTTGTTGCAACGCTCGTACTCATGTTAGGAATTGCTGCTTATTATGTTCTCGGTGATTTTATTTCGGAAAAAGCCAAATTTGTATTTTTATTGATGATTTTTAGTCCAGCGATGTTACTATTAAATGACTGTATCCAAATAAAAAATCGAATTGATTTAAATAATCAGCGGATGGCCAAATTTTCAAATTTAAATACTTTTACTAATTTGGCCGGGATGATGATAGGTGGATATTTCTATGGAGCAATCGGTATTGTTATTGGAAAATATATCGGTAACTTAATTTCTGTTGCTTTTTTCTATAAAAGTGTGACGTACGTTCTTTGGAAATGGCATAAAATTCCAAATATTGATAAGCTGCAACGTAAAGAAATGCGAAACTTTTCTTTAATAGCAATGATGAATAATAGTGTTGCCGAACTTCTTTACTTGATTGATGTTTTTTTAATCGGGCTATTGCTTGTCAACGATGTGATTATTGCGCAATATAAAACGGCAACGTTAATTCCGACAGCACTCAGCTTTATTCCGATGTCATTGATGATTTATGTGTATCCGTACTTTGCTCGTAATAGTGCAGATAAGGAATGGGTATACACAAAATATAAACAAATGCTTTTAGGTTTAGGGGCGATTAATTTTTTGATTTCTGCTGGATTGATTGTGCTCGCGGAACCATTAGTTGTCATTTTATTTGGTGAGCAGTATCGAGAAATTATCCCCTTATTTCAAGTATTAGCTATTGGTTACTTTTTTGCTGGGACTTTCCGCATACCAAGTGGAAATATTTTAGCGAGTATCGGTGAAATCAAATATAATTTTTATACAAGTATTATTTCTGGAGCAATCAATATTATCTTGAGTATTGCCTTGATTAACCTGATGGGACCAATGGGAGCAGCAATTGCGACAGTGAGTGTTTTTATCGTTGCTGGATTTATGGGGAATTGGATTATTTTTCGGAAAATCAATCCCAAATTGAACCCTGAAGTCGTAGAAGAAATAGAGAATTACTCTGTGGATATTCATGATTAATTAGAGGATGCCATATGAAAAAAAGTTTACAAAGTATAGCAAAAAACGTGGCGTGAAATCGTCGCTTTTTTTTGCTATACTGAAAATGTAGAAGTAATATACAAGCAAAATAGGAATTTGATTGTGAGAAGAGAAAGGATGACGATGATGAAACAAATCTGTCAAAGCTGTGGCATGCCACTCATACAAAAGGGGATAGACTTACGCGGAAGCGAAAGAGGCAATACAAAAAGCGAAAAATATTGTTCGTATTGTTACGGAAATGGTGCTTTTTTGCAACCGACAATGACGAAAGAACAAATGATTAAACGCGGAATTGAAGGTATTCAGCGGAGTAAGAGTAACAAATTGGTGAAATGGATTTTTGTAAAGAGTTATCCTGTGCAGTTAAATCAATTAGAACGTTGGCGGAATCAATAAGTTATTAAAATAATAACCCCATAAGAAAAGGCCCGGTTGCGGTGAACTGGGCTTTTCTAGTTTTAATTTTTTGTTTCCGCATTCGGATTAGGGTTATCATTTTCTCCAGGAGGATTATCAGTATTCTCATCAGGTTCATCTTTATCAGAAGTATTATTTAACCCATTTGTTTTATCATTTGGAATAGAGTCGTCCTCTAAAGCTGGTATGTCAGTTGTTTCACCAGGGGTATCTTTGTCGGTAGGATGATCATTTTCAGGCTGTGTGATTACAGGCGGCGCTGCTTCGGAATCAGCTTCTGGCGTATCAGTTGTTATGTCATCATTGACTTCATTTGGATTTGGTTGTGCACTTGGAACAGAAGTTGGTGCAAAACTACAGGCTGTGAAAAGTAGTAACGCCGTAAAGAGTGTCAGGATTGGGAAAATAAAGCGCGATTTAAACATAGTAATCATCCTTTCAAGTTGTCTTACCTTCACTATACGCGCTTTAGCTTCAATCTGTCAAAAAAATTTACTCGGCTAATTCGCCGACAATTGGTAAGCTTTGTAATACACTCGTCCCATGTGGAGCACTATTAATGAATGTACTTAAATCTTGGCCAGCCGTAAGTCCATTTTTATGCATACCATCAGCCCATTCCGAAACATCGGTGACATCATAGACGACGCCATTAATTGCAACATAAGCTGGTTGACCGTCTTTACCATTATATTGAGCAAGTTCTTCAAGGGTAAATGTTTTGATCAGCGGTGTATCGTCAACTGTCGGTGTGTCAGTTGTTGGCGTTTCTAATGTAGGTGTGTCAGTTGTTGGTGTTTCGCTAGGGGCGGTACATGAGATGAGGGTAAAGCTGACAAGGAGTGCAAATGGTAGAATGAATATTTTTTTATTCAACATAGTGATCATCCTTTCGAGCCGTCAAAGGCAATTTCATTTGCGAAGATTATTACGTAAAAAGATTAAGAAAGCAAGGTAAATGACCTGAATATTTAGAAAATGAAAAAAAGTATTGCAATTTATTTTCAGACACGCTATAATAGGCAACGTGGTTAAGGCCACAAGAAGTGAATACTAAAATACGTAATGGAAAGCAGAACACTGTTCTCACCTGATTTTGGCGAAAGCTGATAGGTTCGATGTCATTACAAGAACATACAGACTGTAAGTTCTTTCCTTGCGTATATTTGGGAAGAGCTTTTTTTGTTGCCCAAGGGTAACAATAATTTTTTGGAGGTGCTCGCTATAAAACGTGCTAATAATCAACAGCAACAACAAGATAAAACACTACTCAATGAAAAAATTCGCTTCCGCGAAGTTCGTGTGATTGATGGTGAAGGTGAACAATTAGGGATTCTTTCTCGTGATGAAGCATTAGCTTTAGCAACAGAACGTAATCTTGACTTAGTGTGTGTGTCTCCAGACGCAAAACCCCCAGTTTGTCGAGTGATGGACTACGGGAAATTCCGTTTCGAGCAACAACGTAAGCAAAAATTGGCGAAAAAAAATCAAAAAGTTGTTACGATCAAAGAAGTGCGTTTGAGTCCTACAATTGATACTCATGATTTTGAAACGAAATTACGAAATGCAATTAAGTTCCTTGAAAAAGGTGACAAAGTAAAAGTTTCAATTCGTTTCCGCGGGCGAGCAATCGCCCACACTAGCATCGGACGAGACGTGTTAATTCGCTTCTCGAAAGCATGCGAAGAAATCGCGACGGTTGAAGGACAAATCAAACTTGATGGTCGAAATATGTTTATGACATTAACGCCGAAAAAAGCGAATTAAGTAAGAGCAAAGGAGAAAACGACAATGCCGAAAATGAAATCTCATAGCGGTTTAGCAAAACGTGTTAAACGCACTGCAAGTGGAAAATTAAAGCGTGGACATGCTTACACAAGCCACTTAGCTGCTAACAAATCTCAAAAACAAAAACGTAAATTACGTCACGCTGGATTAGTATCTACAGGTGACTTCAAACGTATCAAACAAATGTTACAAAAATAAGAAAAATTGCGCTTGCTAAAAGCACAAGGAGGTAATCACTATGCCACGTGTTAAAGGTGGAACAGTTGCGCGTCGTCGTCGCAAAAAGATTTTAAAATTAGCTAAAGGTTACTATGGTTCAAAGCATACGTTATACAAAACGGCTCATGAACAAGTAATGAAATCATTCATGTACTCATACCGTGATCGTCGTCAAAAGAAACGTGACTTCCGTAAATTATGGATTACACGTATCAACGCGGCTGCTCGTTTAAATGGTATGACATATAGCACATTAATCAACGGATTAAACTTAGCAAACATTGACGTTAACCGTAAAATGTTAGCTGAATTAGCTGTTAGCGATGCTGCTTCATTTACTGCAATTGCTGAACAAGCAAAATCAGCTTTAGAAAAAAAAAACACTAATTTAACTCAAACAGATGATTTAAGCAAATTAACTGTTGCACAGTTAAAAGAGTTAGCTGGAGAACGTGAGATTAAAATCCCGTCAACAGCAAAAAAAGCTGACATTATCGAGTTATTACAAGCCTAATGACATCGGGATGAAACCAACCTTCGGGTTGGTTTTTTTTATTTTAAGCAACTATCAGAGCGGTGGGAAACTAAGAAAACGAGTCGTTAGTAGCAAATATCTACTAAAAAATATATGGATAAATAGAGTGATATTCATGCTAAACGAGAAGTTGAAAATAGAAAAAAGTCACGTATTAACCAGATGTTTTCCAATTTTTTGATCAGATAGAGGCTGTTGATACTGACAAAATATTGGTGGATGTGCTATGATAGAAAAAATAAATTAAAGGAGAATTGATTATGGATTGGAATATGTTATATGAATTAACAATGGCTGATGGTGTTCCTGGAAATGAAAAAGAAGCACGTGATGTAATGGAAAAATACATCGCACCAGTTGCAGATACAGTCGAAACAGATCGTCTTGGAAGCTTAATTGCTAAAAAAATCGGAACTGAGAATGGACCGAAAGTTGTTGTTGCTGGACATTTAGATGAGATTGGTCTCATGGTAACACGCATTGAAGAGAGCGGTTATATTCGCTTTCAAACGCTTGGTGGTTGGTGGAGTCAAGTCATGTTGAGCCAACGTTTTACAATTACAACACGTGAAGGAAAAAAAGTAACGGGTGTGATTGGAAGTAAACCACCACATGTTTTAACACCAGAAGCACGTAATAAACCAGTTGATATTAAAGAGATGTTTATTGATTTAGGTGTTGCTTCAAAAGAAGAAGTATTAGCATTAGGTGTTCGTCCTGGAGATATGATTGCGCCATATTTTGAGAGTATGCGCATGAATAACGAAAAATATTTATTAGCGAAAGCTTGGGATAACCGCATTGGTTGTGCAATTGCAATTGATGTTTTAGCGAATTTAAAAGATGTCAATCATGCAAACGTTGTTTACGGAGTCGGAACAGCACAAGAAGAAGTTGGATTACGTGGAGCTCGGACATCAGCAGCAGCTATTCAACCAGATATTGCTTTTGCTTTAGATGTTACAATTGCTGGTGATACGCCAGGAATGTCGCCAACAGAAGCAAGTGTGAAAATGGGAGAAGGTCCATGTATTATGTTATATGATGCATCAATGGTTGCTCATAAAGGATTACGTGATTTTGTTGTGAATGTTGCTGAAGAATTAGAAATTCCATTCCAATTTGATGCATTAGCTGGTGGTGGAACTGACTCAGGTGCATATCACTTAAATGGACAAGGAGTACCATCATTATCAATTTGTTTAGCATCACGTTACATTCATTCACATGCGAGTATGATTCATGAAGATGATTATTTAAATGCAACACGTTTAATTACAGAGGTAATTAAACGCTTAGATAAAGAAACAGTGGATACAATTATTTACGGATAATTTAACGAAAAAAAGAGGAAAATATCCTCTTTTTTGTTGTATAATGAAACAATGAGAGTGCTGATGTTGGTACTTCGCCAAAGTAAAAGAGGAAGTATCAGCGCGCGAACAGATATGGCATTTTCCACCAGCAAAAAAATGTGGGAATGGAAAATAGAATCTCTGTAGCACGCTGAAAACAGAAGCACGAAATAAGAGTGTGACAACGGTCTATTCCAAGCTAGAAAGGTAGAGTGATTTCTGTAAACAAATGGTAGTAAGGCGGTTTTGAAAAAAAGGAGAAACTTAGACTTACGAATTTGTGGAGGAAAGCACAGTTGGAGCCTCAAGAAACAATAAGAGTGTGACAACGGTCTATTCAATTCAATCAACATTCAGTAAATTGTGAATAGTAGTTTCACATCAACAGTGAATAGGAGGAATTATAATGGGAAAAGATCACAAAGGATATTCATCAGGGGAAAATAATCAAGCAGCAAAAACAATGAGTATTTTTCATGAACCACTTGTTAGTGGCAATCACGGATCATACATTCGAATTTATGTAAATTCGGACAAACGTCAAGGCTGGAAAATTGCTGCAGCAACGGCAGTTGTTACAACAATTGCTGTAGTTGGCGCGGTGAAATGGTATCAGAAAAAGCAAAAATAAGATAAGAATATTAGCAAGCACCGCATTATTTGGACACGGATAATGCGGTGCTTTTGTTGATTCAGCTGCTGTTCGAATTGTGATTTCATAAGTTAATTACAATCTTGCGTTAAACTAAAATTAAAGCAAAAATGTTATACTTGGGAAGCATGTAAAATTTCTGTAAATCACACTGGAGAGAAACACTATGAAATTAAAAGAATTATTAACGAAAAAGCCACTCCTTTTTCTCATTGGGTATGCTATTTTCTTGGTTGTAATAAGCGAATGGATTAGCCGTGGGAGCCTGATTAGTACAGGTATCTGGCTTGTACCACATATCGGTGTCGTCTGCGCACTAATCGGTCTTTTTTTCCTGATTTTAGCAACAATTTATTTTTTAACACGGCGAATGAAGCTGACCCTTTGGGTGACCACGATTCCAATTGTTGTCCTATCAATTGTGAACTACTATAAGATTCTGATGAATAGCAAACCACTGACGGTTTGGGATTTTGGGCTTATTGATGAATTAATGAAAATTCAAGGTGATATGACGTTTACGATTGCAGGACATGTCGTCTTAGCAGTTATTGTTGTCTTAGCAGCTTTAATTACAATTAGTAAAAAAATGTGGAAACAAAAACCGCCAAAAGTTCTTTGGTATAAAAGAATTGGTCAGGCAATTGGTACGAGTATCGTATTAGTTGCTTTAGTAGGTGGTGTTTATTTAAAACCAGCCATTTTTGAAATGATTGGTTTTGATGACACGCCCTACAACCAAGTGACATTTTATGAAAATAATGGTTTTATGAACTCATTGATTTATGGAATCAATGATAAATTAGCCTTAACGAATGTTGAAGTGACACCAGAAGCACAAAAAGTCATAGATGCTCAAAATCAGTTTATTGCTGAATTGCCAGAACCGAGCCAAAGACCAAATATTATCCTCTTACTCAATGAATCATTCATGGATGTCACAAAAATTCCGAATATCAAATTTAATGAAGACCCATTACCAACGTACCGCGCACTTACTGCCGAGACGGTAACCGGTAATTTTGTTTCTTCTCAATTTGGTGGGGGAACATCGAATGTCGAGTATGATGTGTTAACTGGACATACAAGTTTTGACTTACCAAAAGGGATGGTTCCGTATACGCAGTTAATACACCAACCAATCCAATCCCTCCCACAATTACTCGCTAGCTATGGTTACCAAAATACTTCGATTCATAGTTATACGGGATGGTTTTGGAATCGCGAAAGTGTGCATAAAAATTTAGGCTTTGAACAACTTCTTGATGAGACTACATTTGTTGATCCAACAATGGTTGGACCATATATTAGTGATCAAGATTTTATGGATAAAATCATTGAGACTTTTGAAACAAATAAAGCAGCAGATCCAACACGACCGCAATTTATTTTTGGGATTTCGATGCAGAATCATGCACCATATGGTGGTGAAGATAAGTCGATTGGTGATGAGTCACCAATTGCAATTACAGAATCAGAAGGACTAGATGCAGAAAGTGTAGAAGTGTTAGAAGATTATGCTCAATCGACATATTTGAGCGATTTAGCTTTAAAAAATTTGTTAGCTTACTTTGAGGCTCAAGATGAGCCAACAATTGTAGTCCAATTTGGTGATCATTTACCATCAATGGGAACGTTACTTGCTGAAGCTGGTTATCTCAATAACCCGGATGAAACTGTATTTGAACAAACATTATCAAAATATACAACACCGGTTGTTTTTTGGGATAACTACGATCGACTATCACAAAGCGAAACAAAAGATTTAGGCTATATTGGTGGGAATTATCTAGCACCAACCTTATTAGAAGCAGCGAATTTACCACTATCACCGTACTTCCAATTCTTACTCGATACGAAAGAGGAGATGGGAATGCCTTTCTTTGAATATTCGTTATTGCCAACTGGGGAACAACTCCAATCACCAGCAACAAACTTACGAGCAGCATACCAATACTTGGAAAGTTACTTTCTTTTTGGAAATTAATGATAAAAAACGCAATGGGGGAACCATTGCGTTTTTTACTGTGGATAACAAAAAGTACACGTTTCATCAGTGCATATGCTATAATAAGCACAGAATTAAAGAGGTGGTTCCAATGCAAAAAATAAATTTTCATACCCATACTAAACGGTGTAAACATGCTTTTGGAGAAGATGAGCAATATGTTCAGGCAGCAATAGCTCATGGAATAATCCGATTGGGCTTTAGTGATCATGCACCATTCCCAGATGGGAGATGGTCATTTTCAAGAATGAGTTATCAGCAGTTACCAGGGTACTGTCAAAGTATTCGTCAGCTCGCTGAGAAGTATCGTGAGCAAATTGAAATTGAACTCGGTTTAGAAATTGAATATGATTCATCCCAGTTACATTACTATAGTCAACTGCTTGAACAAGAACAACTTGATTATTTATTGTTGGCACAACATTATTTTATTGATATGGATGATCAAGAACATAGTAGCTTTCAAATTACTCGGGCTCGGGACCTAGAATTATATGCATATACCTTGATTGAAGCGATGGAAACAGGAATTTTTGCATTTGTGGCTCATCCTGATGTCATGTTTAATAGTTATCCTGCATGGGATCACACATGTGAAAAAGTATCGCGAGCAATTTTGCAAGCAGCGCAAGATTTGCAATTGCCTCTCGAACTCAATGCAAATGGTATTCGCAAAGGCTATCGTGAATTTGCTGATGGTGAGCGTCATCCGTATCCGCATCCGAGTTTTTGGGAGTTAGCGCAGCAGTATGATGTGCCTGTCATTATTAATTCTGACTGTCATCACTATGATGAAATGTTTGATGCGGCGATGGAGCAAGCCTACATTTATGCACAAAAGTGGCAACTACGCCTCGTTACTATAGTTTAATAAAAAGGAGCAGATAAGTATGCAGATGATAGAATCAGTTCACAATCCAAAAGTCAAAGAGTGGGTAAAATTACAACAAAAAAAATATCGCCAACAAAACCAGCAGTTTATTGTCGAAGGTGAACATTTAGTTGAGGAGGCTTTGAAGGCTGGTGTTGTCCAAGCAGTAGTTACAACACGCACAAGCTTTTCGACAGATGCACCAGTATATGTTGTGAATGAAGCCGTATTAGCAAAATTAGCAATGACACCGACGCATCAAGATATTATGGCTATTTGTGATATGGTCGCAGTGGCACCAACACAGCTGAAACGTGTGCTACTGCTCGATGCTATCCAAGATCCAGGTAATTTAGGGACGCTGATTCGAAGTGCTTTGGCATTTGCTGTGGATGCAGTTGTACTAGGGAAAGGCACAGTTGATGTATATAATGAAAAAGTGCTCCGATCGACACAAGGTGCTATTTTTCACTTGCCAGTAATTCAAGCCGATTTACAAATGTATATTCCAGAATTACAAGCTCAAGGAATTGAAGTCATTGGTACAAGCTTACATCACGCCGTCGATTTACAATCACTTGAGGGGCCAGAGTGCTGGGCGTTATTATTGGGAAATGAGGGGCAAGGGGTACAGCAATCATTACTCGATTTGACAGATGAAAATATTTTTATTGAAATGAGTTCTGCAGCTGAGAGTTTAAATGTTGCAGTGGCCGGAAGTATTGCTCTGTACCAATTAAGCGTCAAATAAAAAGCCTAGTCGCACCAACGGCTGACTAGGCAAATAGTATGAGTAAAGAAAAGAAAGAAAAACTTCATAATTAGGAGGGAAGCATGAATAGCAGTGACAACAAATACTATTCTCACTTGTCAAGGGTCGAACAAGACAATTCCCTCACTTACGACTGCGTTGGTCAGTAGTAAGATTATATTTAGTTTATCCTATCTAAAGAGCAAAAAAAACGAAAACCTTTAGTAATTTTCTGTGTTTTTTTAATGAATAATGATAAATTCTCATCACGATAAATACGATATGAAAAATATCGAAATGAAACGCTAACAAGTGCTTGACGATAGTCGTTAAAAAGGGTATACTTACGCTTAGAAAAACGATGATAAAGAAGTAGTAGCAGTCATTGAAAAATGTCGAGAGAGAAGTGCCAGGGCTGAGAGCATTTTCATTTTTTGGATTGTGAATTCGTCTTTGGAGTTGCTTGTTGTAAAGCACATGCAAAAACAAGCCGGAAGTCCCCGTTATGGACAAAGAGCGTATCGTGTGAACACGATAAACTTGGGTGGTACCGCGAAGTTATTCGTCCCTTGATTTAATCAAGGGGCGTTTTTTATTTTTTGCCAACCAACAAGAACGCCAAAACCATTACTTTGGAGGGTATTATGAGCGAACAACACACATTGTTAGAAGAATTGTTAGCAACTGCACTTGTTGAAGTGCAAACCGATGATTTAAAAAGTTTAAATGATGTCCGTGTCAAATATTTAGGAAAAAAAGGACCGATTCAAGAAGCGATGAAGGCGATGAAAGGCATGGAGCCAGAAGCCAGAAAAGAATTTGGTCAACTCGTGAACACGGTCAAAGGACAAATTGCAGCAGCAGTAGAAAATCGTTTGCTAGAGTTAGAGCAAGCAGCAATTGCCCAACGATTAGCAAATGAAACTTTAGATATTACATTGCCAGCACAAAATTTGCATACAGGAAGTATTCATCCGTTACAACAAGTTGTTGATGATATTACAGCATTTTTCCGCTCAATGGGCTATGAAGCTGCTGAAGGACCAGAAGTAGAAACAGATTTCTATAATTTTGAAATGTTGAATTTACCACACGATCACCCAGCACGAGATATGCAAGATAGTTTCTATGTTGATCCACATCGTTTATTACGGACACACACTTCAGGTGTTCAAGCACGGACATTTGAATCACGAACAGAAGCGCAATTGCCAATCAAAGTTATCTGTCCTGGAAAAGTGTATCGCCGTGATGATGATGATGCTACACATTCACACCAATTTATGCAAATTGAAGCTTTTATCGTTGATGAAAATATTTCAATGGCAAATTTAAAAGGAACATTACAAGCATTAGCCCGTCATTTATTTGGTGCCGATCGTGAAATTCGTTTACGCCCATCATTCTTCCCATTTACAGAACCAAGTGTTGAAGTTGATGTATCATGTGCGAAATGTAATGGAGCCGGATGTAACGTTTGTAAGCAAACTGGATGGATTGAAATTTTGGGAGCAGGACTTATTCACCCAAATGTCTTAACAATGACAGGATTTGATCCACAAAAAGTCAGTGGTTTTGCTTTAGGAATGGGTGTTGAGCGTATTGCCATGCTCAAATACGGAATTGAAGATATTCGTCATTTCTACGTGA
This sequence comes from Firmicutes bacterium ZOR0006, assembly GCA_000798955.1. Taxonomy (GTDB): domain Bacteria; phylum Bacillota_I; class Bacilli_A; order Culicoidibacterales; family ZOR0006; genus ZOR0006. Next base: position 49,916 of record JTLC01000009.1, read on the forward strand.
ATGACCTTCGATTCTTAAATCAATTTAAGCGCTAAGGAGTGAGAAAATGTTAGTTTCATTAAACTGGTTGAAAGATTATTTAGATGTAGAAACGTTACCAAATGCAGAAGATTTGGCACATCAATTATCAGTTCGTGGTGGACTTGAAGTTGAAGGAATTGAAGAAATCGGTGATTTTGAAAATGTTGTTATCGGGTATGTTGAAAGTAAAGAACAACATCCAGAAGCTGACCGCTTAAATGTGTGTCAAGTCAACGTTGGTGAAGAGACAGTATTACAAATCGTTTGTGGAGCACCGAATGTTGCTGCCGGACAAAAAGTGATTGTTGCCAAAATTGGAGCAGTTTTACCAGGAAATTTCAAAATTAAAAAAGCTAAACTTCGTGGTGTTGAATCGCAAGGAATGATTTGTGCACTTGAAGAATTAGGCATTGATGCGAAGTATGTTAGCGATGAATTTAAAGATGGTATCCAAGTATTACCGGAAGATGCACCAATCGGTAAAGATGCAATGGAGTACTTACACCTACGCGATACGGTTTTAGAATTAAGTTTAACACCAGATCGTGCTGATGCGATGAGCATTCAAGGGGTAGCTTATGAAGTGGCCGCTTTATACGGTCTTGATCCAATGGAACCGGTCGCAACATATCCAGGCGCAAATTCGAATCAGGAAGTATTAACAAAAGTTGAATTACTAACAGAAAAATGTTATCAGTATTTAGCGAAAGTTGTTACGGATGTTACCGTTGCTCCAGCACCACAATTTATCCAGTCTCGCTTAATTGCAAGTGGAATTCGTCCAATTAACAACGTTGTCGATATTACGAACTACGTGATGTTAGAAACAGGACAGCCACTTCATGCCTTTGACTTGGCAAAATTTACAGCACCACAAGTTATTGTACGGCAAGCAAACGAAGGCGAAACAATTGTTACGCTTGATGAAAAAGAGCGTACGTTAACAACAGAAGATATTGTTGTGACAGATGGTGAAAAAGCCGTTGCATTAGCTGGAGTAATGGGTGGAGCAAATAGTGAAGTTGATGCTCAGACAACAACAATTTTACTTGAGTCAGCAATTTTTGCTCCGACTTCAGTACGTCGAACGTCGAATCGTTTAGCATTACGGAGTGATTCAAGTTCACGATTTGAAAAAGGTCTAGATCCAGAAATGATGATTCAAGCGATTGAGCGTGCTGCTCAGTTACTAGCATTATATGCTGGTGCGACACCAACAAAAGATATTATGGCAAATATCCAAACAGAAATTACGAATCCGACAATTTCAGTAACGATTACACAAATTAACCAAAAACTAGGAGTTGTGTTAACGCAAGACGAAATTGAGGGAATTCTTGATAATCTTGGATTTGAATATACAGTGGAAAACGCAATTTTTGCTGTAACTGCACCAACACGTCGCCGTGATATTAAAATTGTCGAGGATGTTGTTGAAGAAATTGGGCGTATTTATGGCTTTGATAATATTCCAGCAATCTTGCCAAGTCTTGAAATTACACCAGTACAACCAACATTATTACAATCATTACGTCAAGAAGCACAAGCAACATTAGCAGGTGTGGGGCTACAACAAGTCGTGACATATTCATTGACATCACCAAAGTCAGTCCATACATTTGTACCGGAAAATCGTCAATTAGCAGCAGTATCACTGATGATGCCGATGAGTGAAGAACGCTCATATATGCGTCAATCAATTGTCCCAAGTTTAATTGAAACGATTGCGTACAATCAAGCACGAACGCAAAAAAATGTGGCAATCTTTGAAGTAAGTCGTGTGTATGGTCAAACACAAGAGACAACTTTAGTGGAAAAAGAACATATTGCTTTAGCGGCAACAGGTGATTGGCAAGCATCGATGCATGATAAACAAGCAGTTGATTTTTACACAATGAAAGGAATGGTTGAAGCACTCTTAGTAAATTATGGTGTGATGACAGCAATAACGTACCAACGTTCAACAATGAAAGATTTACACCCAGGGCGTAGTGCCGATCTCTTCTTAGATGGCACATATTTAGGTGTTATTGGTCAAATTCATCCGCAAACGGCAAAAGAGTTTGATGTCGATGCGAATATTTATGTTGCTGAATTAGATTTGTCATTATTAGCAACACGTGTTCCAGCCGGAATGGAACGTATTACGTATGATCAAGTTTCAAAGTTTCCATCAATGACACGTGACTTAGCTGTTGTTGTCGGGAATGATGTTTTAGCTCAAGATATTGTTCAAGTTGCACGTCAGGCAGCCGGACAATATTTAACGACTGCTCACGTCTTTGACGTGTATGCTGGTGAGCATATGCCAGTTGGCAAAAAATCAGTGAGTATTTCACTGACATTTAACAATAAAGAACAGACATTAGAAGCAGATGTTGTTCAAAATGCAACGGAAAAAGTCCTTGCAGCACTCGCAACAGAGCTCAACGCAACACTTCGTTAAAATGAAAAAAAGGTGAAGAATTCCATTTTCTTGGATTTTTCGCCTTTTTTTTGTTTAGGGACAGATTTTGTTAGCGTTAACAAGTGTTTGTTTATGCGGTGCGATAAAAAACGACGTTAAATTCATGCTAAATTAATTCATTTTATCAGAACAAATGAGTAAAATATTAATTGTAAGGGTTTTCAATATTAGAAAATAAAATTATAGTTTTGGAGGATTTCATATGAATGTGAAGAAGTTTTTTGGGATGAGTACGGCAGCGTTATTAATGAGTGTTGCCTTAGTTGGTTGTGGAGCAACTGGTGGAGATACGACTGATGGGGGAACTGCGGAGAGTACAGGAAAAACAATTAAAGTATTTCAATTGAAAGTTGAAATTAATGATGCTTTAGTTGAATTAGCAAAACAATATGAAGCAGAAACGGGTACTAAAGTTGAAATCACTTCAGTTGGTGGTGGAGCTGACTATGGAGCGGCTTTGAAAGCTGAATTTGCAAAAGGTGAAAGTGTTGAACCGGATATCTTTATGGTTAATGGTGCTGGTGATATTGAAACATGGTCACATAAAGTTGATGATTTAGGATCGGAAGCATGGGTTGCCAATGCTGTTAATGGGACACTTGATGCAGTGACTGTTGATGGTAAAATTCAAGGAATGCCAGTTGCAACTGAAGGGTACGGTTTAATTTATAATAAAGATTTATTTGCTGAAGCCGGAATCGATGGTGAAGCAATCGATACGTACAGTGAACTTGAAGCAGCAATTAAAACTTTAGATAGCAAAAAAGCGGACTTAGGTTTAGATAATGTCGTTTCGTACACAACAAAAGAAACGTGGGTAACAGGAAACCACACATTTAATATTCCTTTTGCAACTCAAGAAGATCCAAAACAAGCCGTTGCGGATTACATTGCTGGCAGCTTTGATGTGGTTGGGAACCAAAACTTCAAAGATTGGACAAACCTAGTAGAATTATTAATTAATTATGGTGGTGGGGCAACATTAGAAACAATTGATTACAGTACACAAGTTGGGAACTTTGCTTTAGGAAAAACAGCGTTATTACATCAAGGAAACTGGACAGCAGGAGATATGAAAGATTTAGGTGTTGATTTTGAGATGGGAATTTTACCATTAGCAATCAATGAAGATACAAGTGTAAGTGGTAGTATTCCGGTTGGGGTGCCAATGTACTGGAGTGTCAACAAAGATTCAAGCGTGAATGCTGAAGCACGTGCGTTTTTAGATTGGATGGTTTCAAGCGAAACCGGACAAACGGCTTTAGTTGAAGAAATGAATATGATTCCAGCCTTCACAAACTTCGAAGTGACGAGTGAAGACCAATTAGCACAAGCAGTAACAGCGTACAATAACGATGGAAAAACATTACCATGGGTATTCACGATGTTCCCAGATGGATTTACGATGGAAAAAGTTGGGCCAATCTTCGCAAAATTAGCGAAGGGTGAAATCGACAAAACACAAATGTTAGCAGAAATTCAAGCATTAACACCGTTAAACTAAGCAAAAAAGAGTCAGTTAACGGCTGACTCTCTTTTTTATGGTAAAAGGAGGAAGTGTCAATGACACGAAAATTAAAGGAAAAACTCACATTTTGGGCATTTGTTGGACCAGCGTTATTTTGCCTCTTATTTGTAGTTGGAATACCGTTTGTAATGGGAATCTATTATACGTTTACAAACTGGAATGGAGCAAATCCAGCCTACGATTTTGTTGGCATTCAAAATTATTTGGGATTACTGAAAGATTCACAGTTTCATTATTCATTTATGATTACATTGATTTACACGACTTTAAGTGTCGTCACAATCAATGTCATTGGATTCGCACTCGCATATATGGTGACGCGTAATTTAAAATCTCGCAATTTCTTACGGACAGGTTTTTTTATGCCAAACTTGATTGGTGGGTTAATTCTCGGATTTATCTGGCAATTCCTATTTAATTCTGTTTTCACATCTTTAGGATCATTAACTGGAATTGAAAGTTTAGGAACATCAATGCTGCAAAATGGGAATACAGCGATTATTGCGATGGTTATTGTTTCGGCTTGGCAATATGCTGGCTATATCATGGTGATTTATGTTGCTGCTTTAGAGAATGTCCCACAGGATTTGATTGAAGCGAGCACGATTGATGGTGCTTCAAAATGGAATGTGTTCCGCCATATTACGTTACCAATGGTTTCACCAGCGGTTACCGTCAGTTTATTTTTAACACTTGCCAATTCATTTAAGATGTTTGATCTCAACTTTTCACTGGCGTCAGGGAAAACGACAGAAATGTTAGCTTTAAACATATACAAAGAAGCGTTTGTCATGAATAATATGGGAATTGGCCAAGCGAAAGCCGTGATGTTTTTCATTATCGTCGCAACAATTTCATTGGTACAAGTATATTTCAATAAAAAGCGGGAGGTGGAGTTATAATGCCGAAGTTTGAAGAAACAATTGAATTGGGAAATGAAGCGACTGGTGCACAAACATGGCAAAATAAATCATTGACTCAGCACATGCGAACAATTGGGCGTGGACGACTCAAAACGTTACACGGTTACTCATGGCAGACAGGAGCCCTTGAATTCTTAGGTATTTCTGTTTTGATTTTATATTTGTTACCTTTTTATTTGATGGTAGTTAATTCACTAAAAACGCGGCGAGAAATTTTTGATAATACCACAGGCCTTCCTGAAGTCTTTGCGTGGGAGAATTATCTCCAAGCAATGGAACGGATGGGAATTTTTGATGCCTTTGCCAACTCAATGATTATTACCGTTGGGTCCGTTGCTTTGATCATTGTTGTCTCAGCACTAGCGGCTTGGATGCTCGTGCGAAATCAATCAAAAACAAGTAAAGTTGTCTTTTATATTTTTGTGGCAGCGATGATTATTCCTTTTCAGGCGGTGATGCTACCACTCGTGAAGTGGATGGGAATGCTAAAAATTGATGTTTTCAATTTTCAAATGATTGGAACACACTATGGACTGATGTTTATGTACCTTGGTTTTGGCACGAGTATGAGTATCTTCTTGTATCATGGATTTATAAAAAGTATTCCGATTGAGATTGAAGAGGCAGCAAGAATTGATGGTTGTAGTAAGTGGCAAACATTTTGGTATATTATTTTTCCAATTTTAAAACCAATTACAGTGACAGTCATGGTATTAAATGCAATTTGGATTTGGAATGATTTTTTATTACCGTTTTTAACAGTTGGTGGGACAATTAATACGATTCCATTGGCGATGAATAATTTCTTTGGTGCTTTTACAAAGCAGTGGGAATTAGCAATGGCAGGCTTGATTTTAGCCATTATTCCAATTATGATTTTCTATTTCTTTATGCAAAAGCATATCATTAAGGGTATTACACAAGGAGCAGTCAAATAAAAAAACGAGCAGTTTTTATTAAACTGCTCGTTTTTTTAGGCATTGATAATTATTTTAGCTAAATCTAAAAAGTGGGCGGTCAGATTACTTTTTTCATTTTGAAGTGGTATTTGAGCTAAAATTGGGACTGATAATGCTGTTGCCACGGTCATTCCACCATCACGTCCAAAAATGTATTGCGGCTTAGCACAATCATTACATTGATAATAGGCCATATTTTCAATAACACCAAGGAGTGGGTGTCCCATATCAACAGCAGCGAGCCCAGCTCGGACTGCAACATGAGCAGCATCATGTTGTGGTGTTGTAACAAGTAACATTTCTGATTGTGGGAGTACTTGTTGAATTGCCATTGGGACATCACCAGTACCAGGTGGTAAGTCAATTAACATAAAATCGATATCTTGCTCCCAAGCAACATCGGTAAAAAACTGATTAATCAGCTTTCCTAACATTGGACCACGCCAAAGAATAGGCGTGTTTCCTTCGTTTAAAAGATCAATCCCGATTACGGCGATATCGTGTGCTTTTGGTGGAAGAATTTTTCCTTCATGAATTGTGACACCATCGTTGTGAATATTGAAAATTTTAGCAATACTAGCACCATAAACGTCAGCATCGACGATAGCGACTTTTTTTCCTAGTAATACTAGCGCTTTAGCTAGTTCAACGGTAACAGTTGATTTACCAACACCGCCTTTACCAGAAGCAACTGCGATATAACGTGCTTGTTGAGGGCCGCTAAATAACAGATGTTGAGGTTGTTTGCTAGCCGTTGCATTTGGTGCTTGTTGAGGTTGAGCATAGTGGATTTTCACACTTTTAATCCCTAATTCAATTTTCAGTACTTTGAGTAAATATTTCTGAAAAGCTGCAAATTCAGGTGTGTTTTGGCGTTCGAAAGCAAAGCTTAACTCGACGCGATCGTCACTCACAACGATATCAAGTAAGGTTTTACTCTCGATAAGTGGTAGTTTTGTTACAGGATCAATAATATTTTTGATTGCTTGAGCAATAGTTTGTTGGTTCATAGAAACTCCTTTCAAATTAGCCTTCTTCACGGAGAAGGGGTTTGCGCCGATGTTCATGATTATAGAGGTGAGGAGCATAACTGAGCGTTGCTCGATGCTCTAATTTCGTGAGTAAACTCGGCTGTTGTTTTAAATTTGTCATTATCGGAATTGATAATTCGTCACGAATTGATTTAAGGTAGGCAAAGCCACGTTGTGAGGCTCCAAGGAGTCGTAAGTGGTGGATTTCTTGAGCTAAATCCAACTCGACTTGTGTTGTTTGTGTCAAAATATGAGTACACACTCGTTGGAGATGTGTGAGCGTATAGCGTTTTGTCTTGATAGCTGCGATGAAGTCGGTAAACGTTGTTGCAACAAGTGCCGCTTTAAAGAGTCGATGTTCAAGACCTTCTGAAACAAGGCCAAATGTTGCGAGTCGCTCGAGTGGTGTTGTTAAGATAAGGTGGCGAAGGTTAGGATAAAGCATTTCCCAAGTAACATGTGGCTGTGTTTGAAGGGCTGATAAAGTATAAGGTGGTACAACCGTTTGGCAATCCCAACCCGCTAGTAACCCTTGGCGAATCGCTGTGGCACTTGCAATTGTACCATGAAACTCATAATCGTGATAGGCAGCTGCTTTTCGAGTAATTGTGTCGATTTTCATCTGGGGACATATTTGTTGTTGTGCGGCAAAATACCAAAATCCTAGGGTATTATTCGGTGAAGCAAAAACAGGGTTAGTTGTTGTTTCATATAAACTTTTGACGAGAGTGAGCGGGCGTGCTTTTTGTGTAGTATCGATTGTTTGAAATTGTTGCCAAGCTAGTTTAAATGGTGTAATCGAGCCAATTTCACTTCCGAAAATAAGTGCTTGGACGTGTAGCAGTGATAATAATTTTACACTATGCCAAGCAAATTGATCAGCTTTTTGGACTGCTTGAGCGTAAGGGAGCTCGATGACAAGGTCGATTCCAGCTTGGAGTGCGAGCTGTGTGCGTGTCCACTTATCAAGCAGTGCCGGTTCACCACGTTGTAAAAAATTTCCACTCATCACGGCAATCACGACAGCATCAGGATAATGCTGTTTCGCTTGACTTAAATGATAGAGATGGCCGTTATGTAACGGATTATACTCGACAATAATGCCAATTGCTTCCATAAAAGGTCCTCCAAGGGTAATTTTTTTTCAGTTCCCTTTAAATATACCATTAAAGCGATTGACAATAAATGATTATCTCTATATAATAGGTTATGCTTGTTTTAAGTTGAGGTGATAAGTGATGCGCTGGAATTTAACGAAACTATTAGCAATGGATAATCCATTGCAATTCTCAGAGCAAGTGAAATTTGATGATTTTCAAACGGTTCGTCATGATGTGCGCGGGCTCTCGCCAGTGACCATTAATGGATCAATTGAAATGATCAAAAATCGCAAAGAAATTTTGTTCCATTTAACGATTTCAGGAACATTTGAAATGGCTTGTGCAGTTTCATTAAAATCAGTTTCATATCCATTTGCAATTGAAACTGTTGAAACGATGACGTATGATCAATATGCTGCGAAAGAAGCATATGGTGATTACCATTTTATCAAAGGTGTTGATGTGGATATTCGACCACTCATTTGGGAACTTATCTTCTTAGAAATTCCCTCACGAGTTGTTTGTGAAAACTTAGCTCAAAGTGAAGTCCCTCAATCTGGTAGTGGCTGGAAAGTAATTGATCCAGAAGCACCAAAAAAAGATGAACGGTTTTCAAAGTTAAGAGAACTACTAAATAACCAGAATAAATAATTATCTAAATTTGTAAGGAGGTGGAACCATGGCAGTACCATTTCGTCGTACTTCGAAAACAGTGAAGCGTAAGCGTCGTACACACTTTAAATTAACAGCTCCAGGAATCGCAACTTGCCCTAACTGTGGAGAAATGAAATTATCACACCGTGCTTGCCGCAACTGCGGTCAGTACAAAGGACGCGTCGTAATCGAAGCGTAATTGTAAAGCTCTTGTCTTTTGACAAGGGCTTTTTTTGTGCGGAGATTTTCACTGAAGTCGAGGGTAAAAATCGTAAAAAATTCACAGAGCAATAAGAAAAAACATGATATAATAAATAAGAATAGTCATAGGTGATTCACGATTCAAGTAGATTATCTAATGAAAATTAAAGGAGAAAAATGATGAAACACGAAAGCGTCTTATTACAAGAATGTTTAGATGGGTTAGCAATTAAACCTGATGGGATTTATGTTGATGGCACATTAGGAGCTGCCGGCCATAGTAGTGAAATTTTAAAACGCTTAACAGCTGGCGGTCATTTATATAGTTTTGATCAAGATACAACCGTAATTGAGCATGCACATCAACGGCTATCAGCAATTGGTGATAATTATACGATTATTCAGTCGAATTTTGTCCACTTGAAAAGTGAACTTGCCAAACTTGGTGTGACAGAAATTGATGGTATTTTATTTGACTTAGGTGTTTCTTCGATGCAATTTGATACACCAGAACGTGGTTTTAGTTATAATTATGATGCTCGCCTCGACATGAGAATGGATCCTACAGCACCTGTCAGTGCTTGGGAAGTTGTCAATGAGTGGGAGTTTAATGATTTGATGCGAATTTTCACTCGTTATGGTGAAGAAAAATTTTCGAAACAAATCGCACGAAAAATCGAACAACGGCGTGCAGTGACACCAATTAATACAACTTTTGAATTAGTTGAGATTATTAAAGAAGCAATTCCCGCCCCAGCTCGGCGTAAAGGCGGACATCCAGCTAAACGTATTTTTCAAGCAATTCGGATTGCGGTGAATGACGAATTGCGAGTATTTGAAGATGCACTCAAGGATGCAATTTCAGTCACAAAGATTGGTGGTAGAATTGCAGTTATAACTTTCCACTCACTTGAAGATCGAATTTGCAAACATGTTTTTAAAGACGAAAGTACTGTGGAACAGCCGAGTATTTTATTGCCAATGATGCCACAGGATTTGCCAAAAGCAAAATTAAAGTTAGTGACACGGAAACCAATTATTGCGACTGAAGAAGAATTAGAGGCAAATAATCGGGCGCACTCAGCAAAATTACGCGTAGCTGAAGTGCAAATATAAATTAAAAAAGGGAGAGTGGGAAAAATGGGATTACGAAAAATTTTCGGACAATTAAGTGCTATTGAGCGAATTTTAATTGTTTTTACCTGTGCCGTTTTCTTGGTTTTGAATTTTTTTTCCCTCGTTATTACTGAGCAAAAATTAGCGATTGATGACCAAATTTTAGAGTTAGAACAGAAAACAAAACAACTTGAAAATGATAATCGTGAACTGGAATTAAAGATTAGCGAATTAACGACATACGATCGAATTATTGCCCAAGCAAACGCTGCGGGAATGGGACCAAATCAAGAAAATATTCGCACTGTACAAAGTGAAGAAGGAGGTCAAGAATGAAACCTGTAAAAAAACAAGGGGCGAAATTAAGCCAAATGAACCGAATGCTGAAAATGTGGCAATATGTTTTTGCGGGTTTATTCATATTACTCTTTTTAAACTTTGCTAAAATTGCTGTGACTGGAACAGTCACAAACACGTCGGGGGAGAAGACTGATTTACTCGTCTTTGCGGATGAACGGGGATATTATCGCGAAGAGATTCTCGCTGAACGTGGTGAAATTTATGATCACAAAGGTCAAGTTGTAGCACAAAATATCAACACTTATAACTTGTATGCTGTTGTTGCTAAAGAGCAAATTGAACCGGGAACGGGAAAACCACTTTACGTTGCTGATGTTCAAGGAACTGCTGAAAAATTAGCACCAATTTTGAATGCACCAGTTGATTTTTTAGTTGAACAGTTGACACCAGAAAATCCCGATACATTCCAAGTATATTTTGGAAATTATGGAAAAGGGTTAACACAATCAGAAAAAGAAGCAATTGATGCACTTGAAATCCCTGGTTTGAAATTTGACGTTGTTTCAACAAGACATTACCCACAAGGAATGTTTGCGGCGCATACTCTAGGTTATGCGGTTAAAAATGAAGATACGGGTCTGATTGAAGGACAAATGGGTCTTGAAGCAACTTACGATGATAATTTAGCAGGGAAAAATGGCTATCGCGAGCAACAAATTAATACTCACGGACAACAGTTACCAAATACTGAAGAAATTTATGTTGCCCCTGAAAACGGTGATGATATTTATTTAACGTTAGATTTAACAATTCAAACCTTTGTTGAAGATGCATTAAATAAAGCAATGGAAAAATATACACCAGAATATGCAATGGCAATTGTTGCTGAAGCAAAAACAGGGAAAATTTTAGCGATGGGAAGTCGACCATCATTTGATCCGAATGTCCGAGATATTGAATCATATATGAATCCACTGACTGAATTAACATATGAACCTGGTTCGGTTATGAAAGATATTACGTACGCAGCATCTATTGATTTAGGCACGTATAATGGGCAAGCAACGCTTGAGTCAGGATATTTTGAGGTTGATGGCTTTAAAATTTATGACCACAATAAATCAGGTTGGGGAACAATTACTTTTGATGAAGGGCTTTGTCGTTCATCAAATACAGCAATTGCGAATGTTTTAACACGTAATCTGACGAAACCACAATTTGAAGACTATTTGAGCCGTTTTGGTTTCGGTCAGCCGACGAATGTCGGCTTGCCAAATGAAAATGCTGGAATTATGGAGTTGAATTCAGATGCACAATATATTACTTCGGGATTTGGTCAAGGGGTAACAGCGACAGCAATGCAAATGTTACAATCGCATTTAGCAATCGCGAATGATGGCAAAATGATGAAACCCTACTTCATTGATAAAATTGTCGATGATGAAACGGGCGAAATCATTGAGCAAAATGAGCCAACAGTTGTGAGTGAGCCAATTAGTGCAGAAACGGCAAAACATGTCCGAGAACTCATGAAAGAAGTTATTTACAATGAAGATTGTGCAACAGGAGCACGTTTTGCTATTGATGGGTATGAAGTTGCTGGGAAGACGGGAACGTCACAGATGCCTGGTCCTGATGGTGCCTATTTAAGCGGTGATGCCAACTATCTCTATTCATTCATGGGAATGGCACCGGCTGATGATCCAGAGCTTGTTGTTTATACGGTCGTAAATAAGCCGAAATCAGACTTTATTAATTCGACAACTTCAATTTTCAACCCAGTAATGGAAAAAAGTTTGAAGTACTTACAAATTCAGCCAGATGATGGTGCAGGCTCGCAAGTTGATCCAGAGATGCAAGTCAAGTCAGGGACAATGCCATCACTTATCAATCAAAGTGTCGAAACAGCACAAGCTGAATTAAATAAAATCGGAATTCAGCCACTCATTTTAGGAAGCGGAACTCAAATCGTGCATCAATCGCATCCAGCGAATGACACAGTTCGTTCTAATGAACGAGTCATTTTAATGACGAATAGTCCAGAGTTTTTGTTACCGGATTTAAATGGGTGGTCATATAGTGATGTTCAGGCCCTTGCAATGGTTGCCCAGTTGGATATTGAAATTCAAGGAAATGGGGCTGTCAAGTCACAATCACAACCAAGCCAAACACCAATGCAGCCAGGAACAAGCTTAGTGGTAAAATTAGAATAAAGATGGAAAAAACGTTTTGCGACAGCAAACGTTTTTTTTT
>JTLC01000009.1:62478-115699 GCA_000798955.1 Firmicutes bacterium ZOR0006
TTTATTGCCCTCGTGCTGACATTGGTATTTGGGAAGTACGGAATTCCGTATTTACAAAAATTAAAAGCTGGGCAATCAATCCGCGAAGAAGGCCCACAGTCACATTTTACAAAAGCAGGGACACCGACAATGGGTGGCATCTTCTTTATGACTGCGAGTCTATTAGCAAGTTTAGGATATTTATTGATTTGGGGTACAGGGACATTACAGGCATATATGTTGCTTGGTGTTTTCCTTGCATATATGGCGATTGGTTTCTTTGATGATTACATCAAAGTTATGGCGAAACAAAATTTAGGCTTAACAGCGATTCAAAAATTTTTGATTCAAGTTTTTGTTGGTGTTGCCTTTACGATGGTATTGATGCAAACAGGTTTAGCGACGACGGTAAATCTGGGCTTTATAACGATTGATTTAGGGTTTTTCTACCCTGTTTTAACAACTTTCCTCCTAGTTGGATTTTCAAATGCGACGAACTTGACAGATGGATTAGATGGCTTGTTAGGTGGAACAGGAGCAATCGCATTTTTTGCTTTCGGCTTTTTGGCACTCTTCATGAATCGTATTGATGTGGCAATCATCTGTTTTGCTGTATTTGGTAGTTTGCTCGGATTCCTTGTTTTTAACTTTAATCCCGCTCAAGTCTTTATGGGTGATACAGGTTCACTGGCATTGGGTGGCTTATTAGCCGGAGTAGCAATTGTTTTGAAAATGGAAGTTGTGTTGCTCATTATTGGTCTTGTGTTTGTTATTGAGACAGCATCAGTAATGTTGCAAGTAAGTTATTTTAAGCTGACGAAAGGGAAACGACTCTTTAAAATGAGTCCAATTCACCATCACTTTGAGTTATCAGGTTGGAGCGAAGTGAAAGTTGTTACAGTTTTTTATACTGTTGGTTTAATTTGCGCAATTTGTGGAATTATATTAGGAATAGGAATGTACTAAGATGAAATACACGGCAGATTATGAAGGGCGTCAAGTCCTTGTTCTTGGCTTAGCAAAAAGTGGGTTTGCAGCTGCAAAATTATTACATCGACTAGGTGCTCAAGTCATTGTGAATGAATATAAGCAATTAGCCAGCGATGATCAATTGAAAATAACGTTAGAAGAAATGGGAATTACTGTGATTGATGGTGGACACCCAGAAACGATTTTGACAGGAATTGAGTTGATCGTCAAAAATCCGGGAATTCCGTATTCGAATTCAGTTCTTGTGCAAGCAAAAGAACGTAATATTCCGATTGTTGTGGAAACAGATATTGCGGCACAAGTGAGTGAGGCACCGATGATTGCCATTACGGGAACAAATGGTAAAACGACAACGACGACATTGCTCCATGCGATTTTAACTGCTGATGGGCAAAAACCATTGTTTGCGGGTAATATTGGTGAAGTCGTGAGTGAAGTTGTTCTAGAAGCAACGCGAGAAAACGTCTTAGTCACAGAATTGTCATCATTTCAATTAATGGCTTCACCACATTTACATCCACAGATAAGTTTATTACTTAATTTTGATGAAGCACATCTTGATTATCATACTGACTTGGAAGAATATCATGGAGCAAAAGCGAAAATTTTTCAAAATCAAACCGAAGCTGATTATTGTGTCTATAATGCTGATGACCACCGAATTGTAGCAGCAATGGCTGACTGTCAGGCAACACAAATTGGTTTTTCTCAGCATCAGCCGACAAATGGAGCATACGTTGCCAATGGCTGGATTTATTATCGTGAAGAAGCAATTATCGGACTTGAAAAAGTTGTATTGCCCGGGAAACATAATGTTGAAAATATGCTTGCCGCAATTACTGTCGCGAAATTATCACAGGTGAAAACAGCTGCAATTATAGAAGTACTCCAAACCTTTTCAGGTGTCAAACATCGTTTGCAATTTGTGAAGAAAAAAAATGGTCACTATTTTTATAATGATTCAAAAGCAACAAATATCCAAGCTGCTAAAACGGCATTAGCATCATTTCAACGACCAATTGTTTGGTTGGCTGGTGGACTTGATCGGGGTGTTGATTTTACGGAATTACGCCCATATTGTGAACATGTCGCAGCAATTGTCACTTTTGGCGAAACCGCAAATAAATTTGTTGATTTAGCTCAAGCACTACAAGTGAGTGTGGCGAAAGCTGGGACGATGAGCGAAGCAGTAGCAATTGCTGACGCTTTTGCAAGTGACGAAGCAATCGTGCTACTTTCTCCGGCCTGTGCGAGTTGGGATCAATATGCATCATTTGAAGTGCGTGGAGATGCTTTTTTAACTGCAATTGAACAATTGCCAGAAGGTGAGTGAAAAAAATGGATGTGAAAGTGATATATTGCTGGTTTGGTGGGAATCAATTACCAGAAGCTGCCAAAAACTACCTACTGACTTGGCAACAACAATTACCGACTGTTTCAGTCGTAGCGGTGAGTGAAGCGAATTTTGATGTCACATGCAATCAGTATGTGCAAGAAGCTTATACAAAAGGAAAATTTGCTTTTGTGAGTGATTATGCACGTTTAGCATATTTGTATGAACACGGAGGAATTTACCTGGATACAGATGTTGAGGTTCGCCAAGATTTAGTATCACTCTACTCGGAAACAGACTTAGTTGTCTCACTTGAATATTTTGAGTGGGAACTGACAGGAGTGAATACCGGTACTATAATTGCACCACCACATCACCCAGTGATTGCTGAGCTGTTGGCAACGTATGAAAATGAAGTATTCATTGACCATGGTGCTGCAACGCAAACTATCAACCAACGTTTGACAAATGTGCTCCTGAAAAAAGGGCTGTTGCTCGAAAATGTTGAACAACATTTAGCTGGAGTAACCGTGTATCCATATGAATATTTTTGTACGGATAATCCAAAGGCATATGCTGTTCATCACTATGCGAGCTCTTGGCACGAACAATCATCAGTGTATCGGAAAATACGACGTCGTATCGGTAAATGGATGAAACAGCGGATTGGTCGTGAACGCTTTGCTAAAATTTGGCCACCAAAATAAACGAATCAGGAAGGAGCGTTGTTTCATGCGCAAAAAACGTGTCATTTTTATTGCTTCAACAGGAGGACATTTAAGTGAGTTGTTGCAGTTGCAACGACTTTTTCAAAAGTATGAAAGTTTAGTCATTACAGAAAAAACACAAACAACAAAAGATTTACAACTGTCCTGTCCAGTCAAATATTTAGTATACGGAACATATTACCAAAGTAAGCTAGTGTATCTATTTAAACTTGGGTGGAACGCAGGGCTGTCACTCTGGTATTTACTTTCATTTCGTCCGGATGTGATTGTGACAACAGGGAGTCATACAGCAGTGCCAATGTGTTATTTGGCGAAAATATTTCGCAAAAAAATTATTTATTTGGAATCAATTGCGAAAGTCAGTGGACAATCATGGGCTGGCAAATTAGTTTATCCAAAAGCTGATCACTTTTTTGTTCAATGGCCGGAAAATCAAAATGATTATCCCGGTTCAATCTATGCAGGTCAGTTGCTTGGGGAGGAAAAATAATGATTTTAATCTTATTAGGGACACAGGATGCGCCATTTCCACGCATCATCACGACGACACAACAAGCATTGCAACAATTAGAGTGGCAAGAGGAAGTTATTGTCCAGGCTGGGCATACAGTCTATGATGCGTCTAGAACAGACTGGCACGTAACAGATTTTCTTTCACCAACTGAGTTTGAAAATGCGATTATGCAAGCTGACGTTGTTATTTGTCATGGTGGGGCGGGAACAATGTTAACTGCAATGAAAAATGGGAAACAAGTTATTGTCATGGCAAGAAAACTTGAATTCTCAGAACATAATAATGATCACCAAGCAGAATTAGCGATGAAATTAGCTAGCGAAGGTTATCTGCAAAATGTGCAAACAGTTGAGGAAATGCAAACAGCTTTACAATCGATTCAAATGAGCAATTTTCAACCTCGAAAATTTGATCTCATAAATGATGTTGTGAGTCAAGTTGAGACCTTGATTGATACCTTGGAGGTGTGAAACTAAAGCTATGTCACAGCAATTCCAAGAATCACGGACATTCCGCAAGCGAATGCAAGCCGAAGGATATGTGTATAATGAAGCAACGAAGCAGTATGAACAAATTCCACCTGAAGCTAAGCGACAATCGCCGGTAGATAAAAAAAAGCGTGGAACGAAACAATCACCGCAATCAATACGCTCAGAACAGCGTAACCGTAAAGCTAAAAAACATTCGAAACCAAAAACATCCAAAAGGCGACGTTTGCGTTGGCCAAATATCCGAATAAAACCAGCTATTTTCGCAATTCTAGCCATTTTTTTACTGGTAACAACAGTTTTTGATAGTGCATTTTGGCGAGGTGGTCAGGCATATAGTGTTTTATTTGTCGGTGTTGACACGAGTCAACAACGTGATGACTGGAAAGGTGACCAGTATGCGGATGCAATTATTTATGCGACAATTGAACCTTGGAAACAACAAATTCGCATTTTACCAATAAATCGTGATTTATCAACTACACTAACATGTACAAAAACGACAGCCAATATCAATCATGCCTACAACCAAGGTGGGATGTCTTGTTTGCAGAAAACAGTCGAAAAATCATTAGGGTTGCCAGTTGATTATTACGTCGAAACGAATTTTAATGGTTTTGTCGAGGTTATTGATGCATTAGGTGGTCTCAGTGTAACGGCAGAGAAGAGTTTTTGTGAACAAAATGCACAAGATGAAAGTGATGCCATCTGTTTTGAAGCCAATCAAACATATCAAATGAGTGGTGAACAAGCATTAGCGTATGCTCGTCACCGTAAAAGTGATAATTTGGCTGGACGTCAGCGGCGGCAAGAACAAGTATTGCAAGCCGTTATTCAACAGGCATTCCGGCCACAAACAATTATTCGTTATCCGTTAGTAATTGCAACGGTCGTCAAAAATGTCGCGACTAATTTAACACCCTATGGCCTCGTTTTAACGGGACTTGCACTCGTGCAACACCCAGAAAAAATCACCTATGACTATCAAGGGAGTTACGAAGTCACAGATAACTATCACTTTTATCCAGACAATCAATTTTGGCAAGCAGTTACCGAATTGCAAGAAATTTTAAAGTAAGCACTGAAAATTTTCAGTGCTTTTTTCACGCAACTCGTGCATAACGAAAGGGTTTGTAGTAGAATAGACATAAATCACCAAGAAAAGGGAGTAGTCATGAAAAATTTAAATTTACCAACAAAAATTACTTTAACCCGAATTATTTTTATTCCGATATTTTTACTCTTAATGTATATCCCAGGTCCTGAAGTAACTTGGCTTGGACAAAGTGATGATAGCTTTCAATTAGCAGCAGCAGTACTCTTTGTTATTCTTGCTTTAACAGACTGGATCGATGGGTATTTGGCACGCAAAAATAATCAAGTAACGGCATTGGGAAAATTTCTCGATCCGATTGCGGATAAAGCGCTTGTTTTTAGTGCTTTTCTAGTACTAGTCGAACAAAATTTCATTTGGTCATTACCAATTATTTTGATGCTTGTTCGCGAGTTTGTCGTGGCAACAGTCCGAATGATGGCGGCAAAAGAAGGGTTTGTGATGGCAGCAGATAAATTAGGAAAATGGAAGACTGTTACACAAATGTTGGCGCTTGTGTTGTATTTATTCCACTTTACTGTTTTCCCAATTGGCCTTGGATTAGCTGTGGGGAGTTTATGGATTTCCGTTATCTTATCAACAATATCAGGAATTCAATATACCAAAAGTGGCTTTGCAAATTTAAAGGAGTAGGCAAAAATGAAAAAGATTATGGTTGTGAGTGCCCCGTACGGAAATGGGCATCATCAAGCAGCAATGACACTGGTCAATCAATTTGTCGCGCAAGGGCATATTGTTGAACATTTCGACATCATTGCCGATGAGTATCCGAAAATTGCGAAAATAACAACAGATATTTATAAACTTTCATTTAAACCATCACTACATAAAGTCTATAAATTTAGTTATGATGCTGTTGAGAAGATGGTTGAATCAAAACTTTATAGTCAACTTAGCAGTGTTTTAGGGCGATCAAAAGCATACGAACGGATTATGGAATTTCAACCTGATGCAATTGTGAGCACGTTTCCAGTTCCAGCAATTTCGGCGATGAAACAACAAGGGAAAATTTCACAACCACTTTTTGAAGTGATTACCGACTACACTGCACACCGCACATGGTTTCATCCGGCTATTGATCATTATTTTGTTGCCGATGCGATTGTTCAAGAAATTGGTCAGTTGAAAGCCGAAATTGGTCATGATAAATTTACAATTACCGGTATCCCAGTTCGAGAAATGTTTGAAGATAGTACACCGCTCGCTTCGACAGTATATGCTGAATATGAGCTGCAGGCAGAGCAACCAATTTTATTGTTTATTGCTGGCGCAGCTGGTGTCGTGACGAATGTAGAAGCAACATTACGGGAATTATTGGTACATGAAACATTACAAATTGTCTTTATTGCTGGTAAAAATGAGAAGTTGCAACAACAAGTTGCTGATTTAGCAACAGAGTATGAGCAGCGTCTAGTTGTACTTGGATATGTTGAAGAAATTGCGGATCTATATCGCATTGCTGACTTAGTATTGACGAAACCTGGTGGAATCACAGTGAGTGAGCTCGCTATGACGCAAACACCAGCAATTTTTATCGATCCAATGCCAGGACAAGAACTGGACAATGCCTTACTTTTTTCGGCACGTCAAGCGGCAATTATTATTTCGCAAATCACAGAACTAGCACCGACTGCTATGCATCTTTTAGCAAATCCTGAAGAACTGAAAACAATGCGGCAAGGATATGAACGTTTGCGCCATCCGCAAGCAGCACAATTAATTGTGGAAAAGGTGATGCATGATGGAAATTAAAATGATTACGAAAGTGAATGAGCTCGAGTATGAAGTTGCGGTGCAAACAAGTGATGGTCTAGAAATAATGGTTGTTTTGGCGGATACACTCGTCGAACTTCACTTATTAAAACCGCAACCACTCACGATGCAACAATACCAAATTTTGAAGCAAAATTATGCGCTTGCTTATCGTCAAGCTATTCAATATTTGAGTTATCGTCAACGAAGTTGTGGCGAATTAGAGCAATATTTGCTTGAAAAAGGACATGAACGCCAACAAGTAATGCAAGTGATTAGCCGACTACAAGAACAGCGGTATCTCGATGATACCCTCTTTGCCCAATCATATGTACGAACAGCGTATCTTGATAATAAACAAGGACCAAACAAAGTTAAGCAAACGTTGCAACAAAAATTCCAAATTGGGCCTGAAGCAATCGAAGAAGCATTGACATATTATAGTGAAGATATTCAACGCAAAAATATTGCCCAGTTAATAGCGAAGCTTATTCGCACCAATAAAAAATATGTGAATCGTGCTCTTGAGCAACAAATTATGCAAAAATTACGACAGTATGGATATCCAATCCAACTCGCCCAACTCGTGTGGCAAGAAGAGCAAGAAATCCAAATAAATGAAACTGAAGAGGCCCAAGTTTTTATTCAGCAAGCAGAAAAAGTATACCGGCGTCTACAACGCGAAAGCGATCAGTATAAAAAAAGACAAAAATTTTGTCAAAAAATGTATCAACTTGGCTTTGCAGTTGCAGAAAGCCAGGAGTGGTTTGAAAAACAGGAGAATGAAGATGATGAAACCAATTAAAGTCTTACTCGCTTTTGGGACACGACCAGAAGCAATTAAAATGGCACCACTTGTCAAAGTATTGCAAGCACAGCCAGAAAAATTCGAAACGATTGTTGCTGTTACAGGTCAGCATCGTCAAATGCTGGATCAAGTACTCGCAGCTTTTGCGATTACCCCTGATCTTGATTTATCGGTGATGAAGCCGGGACAAACATTATATGACGTTACGAGCAATGTCCTTCTTGGAATGAAATCAGTCTTAGAAGAGAAGCAGCCGGACCTCGTCCTCGTACACGGCGATACGACAACAACATTTGCAACGGCATTGGCAGCATTTTATCAACAAATTCCAGTTGGGCATGTAGAAGCTGGGTTACGAACATATGATATTTATTCCCCGTTCCCTGAAGAGTTTAACCGCCAGGCAACAGGGAATATTGCAACACTTCATTTTGCTCCCACAGAAGTAGCGAAAGCACATTTGTTACAAGAACAAAAAAATGCGGAGCACATTTTTGTGACGGGAAATACAGCAATAGATGCATTGAAAACGACAGTTACAGCTGAGTATAGCCATCCGATTTTAGAATGGGTGGGCGATAAAAAGATGATTTTATTAACAGCTCATCGCCGTGAAAATCTTGGAGAACCAATGCACAATATGTTCAGAGCAATTCGCCGGATTGTCGAAGAACATCCAGAATTAAAAGTTGTCTATCCAGTGCACCTCAACCCACTTGTACAAACAGCAGCGGCGGAAGTCTTGGGTAATCATGAGCGCATTCGCTTAATTGAGCCACTTGAAGTGCTCGATTTTCATAACTTCCTGAACCAAGCACACATTATTTTAACTGATAGTGGTGGCATTCAGGAGGAGGCACCATCATTGGGGAAACCAGTTCTTGTAATGCGTGATACGACTGAGCGTCCAGAAGGTGTTGCTGCGGGGACATTGAAACTTGTTGGAACGAATGAAACAACAATTTATCAAGAGTTTACAACATTATTGACGGATCAAGCGGCATATGAAGCAATGTCACACGCTGCTAATCCATATGGTGATGGAACTGCAAGTGAGCAAATTTCCCAGGCAATATTTACATATTTTGACAGTTTGTCAAAATAATGAGAATTTGGTATACTCAAAGAGCATGTGAAAAAGGAGACAGAAGAGTATGGAAAAAATGAAAAAAGTACGTAAGGCCGTTATTCCGGCTGCCGGAATGGGAACACGCTTCCTCCCAGCAACGAAAGCACAACCAAAAGAAATGTTACCAATCGTTGATAAGCCGACGATTCAATATATTATTGAAGAAGCTGTTGCTTCAGGAATTGAAGAAATTCTAATTATTACAAGTGGAACAAAGCGCTCAATTGAAGACCACTTTGATAAATCATATGAACTTGAAGATACGTTAGCGAAAAAAGGGAAAAAAGAAATGTTAGAAATGGTTCAAGGAATTTCTAACATGGTTAATATCCATTATATTCGCCAAAAAGAAGCATTAGGATTAGGACATGCGGTTTTACAAGCAAAAGCTTTTATTCAAAATGAACCATTTGCGGTTTTACTTGGTGATGATGTCGTGGTAAACAAACAGGGTCAACCAGCCTTAAAGCAATTAATTAATGCCTATGATGAAAAACAAGCATCGGTTTTAGGAGTACAAACAGTTTCATTGAATGACGTGGATAAGTACGGAATTGTTGCACCGAGTAAATCAGTTGCTCAAAGTGGCCGTTTAGTTAAATTGGCGGATATGGTTGAAAAACCGCAACAAAATGAAGCACCAAGTCAAATGGCTGTGTTAGGTCGCTATGTATTAACACCAGAAATCTTCGACTTACTAGCGAGCCAACAACCTGGAGCGGGAAATGAAATTCAGTTAACAGATGCTATTAAACGTTTACTTGATCGCCAAGCAGTCTACGCGTATGACTTTGAAGGACAACGATATGACCTTGGAGATAAATTCGGGTTTATTAAAGCAACAATTGATTTTGCTCTTGATCGTCCAGAATTGCACGATGAAGTGTATGCCTATTTAGAAGAACTTGTGAAGCAAACACCAACTAGCAAGCAGGAAGTAGTAGCAGAATAATAAAATGTCAGCAATAGAAATCGTTACAATTTTATTGACTTGCTTTACGATTAGCTGGTTAAGTGTTCCCTTTGTAAAGAAAATGGCTGTTCAAATTAAAGCTGTTGATTATCCAGATACGAAGCGGAAGTTTCATAAAGGTGTTATTCCGCGTTTGGGTGGGCTTTCAATTTTTTTAGCCTTTTTAATTGGGTATGTGTTATTCGGTAGTAATTTTGAAGGACTCGATCATGTCCTTGTGGGTGCCTTCATTATTATTTTAATTGGGATGTATGATGATATTACGCCAATTAAACCAATGGTTAAATTTGGTGGACAGTTTTTGGCTGCGCTTGTTGTGCTTTATAGTGGACAGTTTATCATTAGTGAGTTTGTCCTGATTCCGGGATTAACGATTGAATTTCCAACTTGGTTTGCACCAATCTTTACGTTACTCTGGATTGTTGGGATTACGAATGCGGTCAATTTGATCGATGGGCTTGATGGACTTGCAAGTGGAATTTCAGCGATTACTTTAACAACACTTGCATTTTTGGCAGTATTTGATGGGAGTAACTTTGCGGCAACAGTGACCCTAATCCTACTTGGGGCTACATTGGGATTCATGGTCTTTAATTTCCCACCAGCCTCCATTTTTATGGGGGATACTGGATCGAATTTCTTAGGGTTTATGATTGCTGTACTGTCAATTTTAGGCTATAAACAGGCAGCATTTGCATCGTTTTTAATGCCGATTGTGATGCTTGGAGTGCCAATATTGGATACATTTATCGCGATTATTCGCCGTCGCTTACGGGGGCAATCAATCGGTGAACCTGATCGCGAACATCTCCACCATAAGTTGCTCGATTCAACGGCATCATCGACAAAAACATTGCTGATTATTTATGCGATTTCCGCATTGTTTTCTGCAACAGCAGTTGTCTATGGTATTCGTAAAACTTGGGGATTAACCCTGTTAGCAATTTTATTAATTTGTGTGGAAATTTTCATTGAGAAATATGAACTGATTGGACCAAAATATAAACCAGTATTAAGTCTTGTCGCCTTTTTGAAACGAAAAAAATAGATTTACTAGTAATGGCTTTCTCATTGATGTGAAGCCATTACTTTTTTTGCTGACAAAAAAGGATAAACCGAATGATTTCTAGTGAATTTTAACAACGGCTTGTTTGCTTTTTTATGTGTTTTTTACTATACTTGCACTAGGAAAAAGAAATAAAGGTGGATTGAAACGATGAATGTGAAACCGGATAAAAAATTAATTCAACGTTTAAACCGAGTTGAAGG
The DNA here is from genome assembly GCA_000798955.1 of Firmicutes bacterium ZOR0006. GTDB lineage: Bacteria > Bacillota_I > Bacilli_A > Culicoidibacterales > ZOR0006 > ZOR0006. The sequence goes on from JTLC01000009.1 coordinate 73,556, forward strand.
ACAAATCGGTGGCATCAAGCGCATGGTTGAAGCAGAAGAAAATTGTCAAAGTGTAATTGCGCAAGTGAATGCTGCACGAAGTGCCCTTGATCGTATTGCTGGCTACATTGTGGCAAAAAATTTGGAACAATGCATGCTAGAGTACCCAGAAGGGGAACGTGACGAAGCAATTGAACAAGCTGTAAATTTATTAATTAAGACAAAACGATAGCGAGGATGAGCAAAAAATGCAACTAATAGATGTACAAAAATTACAAGATGGAACAACCGTAGAAAATCAAGCATGCTTATTAAGTTCGCTGACGCATGGAACGGCCAATAATGGTCAATTATACTTAAATTTAGAACTTCAAGATAGCACAGGAACGTTAAATGCGAAGCTTTGGCAAGCGAATCAAGAGATTCTCCAACAAATAGCCGCTCTTGTAGGTACTGTGATTGAAGCCACATTTGTTAAAAATACATATCGCAATCAAACGCAATTGAAGGTATTGAAAATTCAAGCAGCAACCAATGTAGCAATGGAGCAGTTTATTGAACAAGCACCAATGGCACCGGAAGCTATGCAACTTGAGGTCGCACAATATGTAGCAACAATTCAAGATCAAACAACAGCACGTGTGATTCAAAGCTTGATGACAAAATATCATGATCAGTTTTATAAATTCCCAGCTGCTAGTAAAAATCATCATGATTACATGGGTGGTTTAGCTTTTCATACTTTGTGTATGTTACGTCTAGCAGAGCAACTACATGGATTATATCCAATTTTAAATCGCGATTATTTATACGCAGGGGTCTTACTTCATGATTTAGGCAAAGTCATCGAACTTTCAGGACCAATAGCGACTGAATATACAATCAAAGGCAAACTCCTTGGACATATTACAATTATGGTGAGTGAAATCGAATTAGTAGCCCAACAATTAGGGTTAGTATCTGAAACAGAACAAGAAATTATCATGATTTTACAACACTTAGTATTAAGTCACCATGGAAAACTTGAATTTGGTTCACCAAAAGTACCGATGATGATGGAGGCTGAAATGCTGCATTACCTTGATAACATTGATGCGAAAATGATGATGATGGAACGTGCATTACAAGGAGTAGAACCGGGAACATTTAGTCAACGCGTATTCGCTCTTGAAAATCGTCAATTGTACAAACCAAACCATATGCCAACTGATTTTTAAGTGATTATTTTGCTTAAACTTCAGCAAGACTGTGGTACAATGAAAAAAGCATAGTGGACTAAGGTGAGGATTATGAAACGTTGGGTATTATATTTTATTGCGATAAGCATCATTGGTTTTGATCAACTGACCAAGTACCTTGTCGCAACGTATATGGAGTTAGGGGAAAGAATTGTTGTCATCCCTGATTTTTTTACAATTACTTCACATCGCAATACAGGAGCAGCATTTAGTATTTTAGAGGGAAAGATGGACTTTCTATTGATTGTGACAATCTTTGCTCTTGGCTTCTTCATTTATTTAATTGAGCAGTATCGCCATTCAAATAAGTGGTTAACAGTTTCTTTAGCAGTCATGCTCGGTGGGGCGATTGGTAATTTTATTGATCGCTTGATTACCGGTGAAGTTGTTGACTTTTTCGCCTTTCAATTTGGGAGTTATCACTTTGCAATCTTCAATGTTGCCGATATTGCCCTTTCGTTAGGTGTGGTGGCATTTGCAATCCTATTGATTTTTACAAGTGAACGCGAAGTCAAAGAAAAATAGTGCTTGAAGATCCGTTAGAATTTACGCTAATGGGTCTTTTTTAAGTTGGAAAGCGAGTTTCATATAGCACTTCACCACTAAAAGTGGTAAACTGTTGAAGGAATACTGCTTTCCGCTAGGGAAGTAGAGAGTACCATAAAGAAAGGTGATAGTTATGAAAATTATTGCAAAAGCAGAGCACGTAAACGCACGTGTTGATAAAGTTGTTAGTGAGATTGCACATGAAGTATCACGTTCGCAAGTGCAACAGCTTGTGAAAGAAGGTCATTTACTTGTAAATGGGCAACCAGTCAAAACGAATTATAAGATGAAACAAGGGGATGTTATCCTTTTTGAAATTCCTGCACCAGTACCACTAGAAGTGAAGCCTGTGGCTATGGATTTAGATATTTATTATGAAGACCAGGATGTAATTGTTGTCAATAAACCAACAGGAATGGTCGTACATCCAGCAGCTGGGCACCAAGATGATACGCTTGTGAATGGACTTGTTGCACAAGTGAACGACTTATCGGGTATTAATGGTGTCATGCGTCCTGGGATTGTTCACCGGATAGATAAAGATACATCAGGACTATTGATGGTAGCAAAAAATGATAAAGCACATGAACAACTTGTAAAACAATTACAAGAAAAAACAGTGACACGTCGCTACTTAGCACTTGTTCATGGTGTCATTAGCCACCAACGTGGGAAAATCGATGCTCCAATTGGACGCGATGTCACAGATCGTTTAAAAATGACAACGACACATATTAATTCAAAAGATGCAGTGACACACTTTACCGTGTTAGAGCGTTTTAAAAATTATACGCTAGTTGAATGCCGCCTAGAAACAGGACGAACACATCAAATTCGGGTGCATATGAACTATATTGGTTTTCCGCTTGTTGGTGATCCCTTGTATGGTCCGCAAAAAACAATTACTCGTAAGCATGGTCAATTTTTACATGCAAAAACACTTGGATTTGTTCATCCAAGAACTGAAGAGTACCTTGAGTTTAGTGCGCCACTACCAGATTACTTTACAGAAGTAATTGAGCAACTACGTCAGCAAGTTGCCGACACCAAATAGAAAGAGAAACGCAAAAACTGGGGGAACATCATGAAAATTAAGAAATTACACACAACGGTTTGGAGCGTACGACTCTTTTATTTGTTTTACTTAGTTGGTGTTGGCCTATTTTATAATTTAATGCCATTGTACTTGCAAGAAAACCTTGGTTTTGATGCCACAAGTATTGGGGTTATCATGTCAATTGGTTCAATTATGTCAATTGGAGTTGCGACTTTTTGGGGAATTGCTGTCGATGTCACGAAGAATCCACGTTTGATTTTGTTGATTCTCCTAGGAATGAGTGCCGCGGCTGCATTTTTTCTAGGCACAACGACGACATTTATTTCTGTCATGGCTGTCATGATTTTCTTGGAATTTTTCCGTTCAGGAATTTTTCCACTTATTGACAGTACAGCAACAACGATTGCTTTTCATTCAAAGTATTCCTTTGGACAAATGCGTTGGTTTGGTTCGTTTGGCTACGCCGTGAGTGTTTTAGCCTTTACACCATTTATTGAGCAAATTGGCTTAGATTCAATTTTTATCATTTTTATGATTTTCTTGTCACTACCAATTTTTTTCTTGAAAAATTTACCAAGACCAGCTGAAAAAGAACAAGCTCATTTTGTGAAAGATTTCAAATACTTGCTCACAAATAAAATGTACTGGTTTATTTTATTGATTGGAGCATTAAACTTTGGAACAATGAATGCTGCTTCGAATTACTTAGCAATTCATATTCAAGCACTTGGCGGCGGTGTGTTGGCTGTTGGTGTTGCGACATTGATTGCTGCAGGAATTTCAGAAGTTCCAGCACTGATTTATGTTGAAAAGTTATATGAACGCTTTGGCTTGAAACAAATCATGTTTGCTGGTTTATGCGTCTCACTCGGACGTTGGATATTGGCATATGCGGCACCAACGCTACCAGTATTCTTACTGACACTATTTGGTCATGGTATTGCGTTCGCCTTCGTACAACCGGCGTTATTTACTTTGATTCGCAAAAACGTTTCTGCTTCAATCAGTGGTACGGCAATTGCAATGAATACAGCTGTCAGCGGGCTAATTTTAACACTATTAAACATTATTACGGGGAATTTTATTGATCGAACTGGTTCAACGTTAACAATGTTTTTCATTTTTATCATTGTCTCAATTAGCGCAATTGTCTTGATGGTCGTATTTTTACGACTTCAAAGAAAGGAGCAAGCACATGCCAACATGGAATAAATGGAGTATCTCAAATGTCTGTATTCTAATATGTGTCTTAATTTTCATTGTGATGACTTTTGCCGGTGGTAGCGAAAATATTTATGTGCTATTAGAATTTGGGGCAATGCAGAATCAGCTAGTTGCTGAAGGGCAAATTTGGCGATTTATCACAGCTAATTTTTTGCATATCGGTTTTTTCCACATTTTAATGAACATGGTTATTTATTATCAGTTTGGTAATTTACTTGAATCGGTTTTGAAATGGTGGCAATATGTTGCTGTAATTATAGCAGCGATGCTGACGACAACTATAGCAACATACCTTTTTGGTGATAGTGCGAATGTTTCTGCAGGATGGAGTGGAGTCCTGTTTGGTGTTATGGGAGCATTTATTGCTTTAGCACTGATTTTTCCAAGACAATTTCAGCAGTACTCAAAACAAGTGATTGCACCAATTTTGATTTTAAATGTGGTTATTGGCTTCATTAACCCCGTCATTAATTGGATTGGTCATTTTGGAGGTTTTATTGGTGGGTTTGTCATGATGGGCTGCCTAGCACTCTTGATGAAATCACAGAAAAAAAGATAAAAAAATGCATCGCTTAATTAGGCGATGCATTTTTTTACCGACGTAATGTTTCAAGATCACGCATTAATGAATCATGTTTAATTTTTTCCTTAGCCTTAACCGTATTAATGAAATGGACCTTTGCTACTTGTGGGAGCATTTCGGGATTGTTTTCTAAGAGGAAGGCTGCTTGATTAGTTGCTTGTGAGTTTGATCCTTTTGATAAATCAAGTCCAGCAATTGAACTCAATTTATCCATTTCTTTTAGGAACATATAACGAGCAATGATCGAAGAAAGGGCAATCGAAATATGGTAATTACTATGTGCCGGTGAAAATAAAATATTATCAATAATATTTTTTTGGATTTTTAAATAGTCAAAATAATTTTTTTCATTGACGAATTGATCAACAATAATCCGTTCGGGCTTAAAACCAATCTTTTCAATTGTTTTTGAGAGCGCTTGGTTATGTAAAATTGCTTTGAGCTGATTTAAATTAAGACCTTTGCCAATTAGTTCATTATATTTTTGATTATTTAAGACAATTGCACTATAGACAATATTTGTTTGGTCTTTAATTTTGATAAATTCGGGTACGATTTCTAAAATTTTCTCATCAGTTAATTTACTTGATTTACGAATACCAATTTGCTCTAAAATAGCAATGCTTTCTTTTGGCACATAAGCAGAAACAATTGTTAATGGACCGAAATAGTCACCAGCACCAGACTCATCTGAACCTAACGCAGTATCAAAGTACGTCGGCTCGTGTAAGTTTTGGACACGTGTTGACCATAATTGATAGGCTTGTTTCGCATTGTGACCACAAAAACTAACAGTATCATCTTCAATAGTAATATCTAGACCGACATGGTCAATTGTTTGGCGACATCCTTCAAGAGCACATTGTCCAAATAGGTTGTAATAACTTTGAATTTCCTCAATAATTGATGTAGTAGTTTTTAGCGTATATGTTTGCGACATAGATAAACCCCCCTTGTTACCTTAAGTCTAGTGGAAAAAAACCGTGACTTCAACAAAAAATTAAGTTAAAATGAGAATGTTATATTTTAAAAAAAGGAGTTGAAAATACTATGTTAGATATTTTTTTTATTGGATTCTTCATCTTTCAAGCGATTCGTGGTTATCAAAAAGGTGTCTTTTTACAACTCGTTTGGTTGCTGACAATCGTGGTACTCTTTGCTGTTTGGCCAATTATTGAGCCCTTTGTATACCCGTTATTCCAAGGATTTGCGACAGCAACTCCGAATGAAATATTGCTGAAGATTATTCCTTTTGTCGTGAGCTACTTGTTTCTTTATTTAATTTTTCAAATTATTTTAAGTCTTGGTAATAAAGTGAAAGTACCTATTTTAACCCCGTTGAACCGTTTGTTAGGGAGTATTTTTGCAATTGCGAAGACGAGCTTCTTCCTGTTTTTAGTAACGAATTTGCTTGTCATCTTCATTCCAGAATGGAGTCAGGTCGTGACACAAACGTTAACGTGGCAAATCTTAACCGCTTTATGGAATCCAATTATGACTTGGCTAAGTCAATGGCTTTCTGTGTGGTCACAAAATGTTGTTTAGCGTAGGTATCGAGGCAATCTAGCCCTTGTTCAGTAATAAGTTGGGCAGCGAATCGGTCAACGGCTTTGCTAGCTCCCTTAGGCAAAGGGCGTCCCAACGTACTAGCTAATTTTTCCATAGCTTTCACATATGTATAACGAGCAAGTACAGATGCTGCTGCTACGGCAACTGATTGGCTTTCAGCCTTTTCGAGAAAAGTTAATCCACGAATTGGTTCAACTTGCAGTCGAGAGAAATAACGATAATACGCTTGCTCATTTACAAATTGGTCCATAATTATGTAGTCATAGTGGAGATCATGCTCTTGGAATAGCTTCGTAAGTGCTTGATTATGGAGTAAAGCTTTCATCATGTGACCATTAATTCCTTGTGCTTGTAACTGATTGTATTTGGGGTTAGGCAAAATTGTGATGGCATATGGAAATTGTTTCATTAATTGTGGAGCAATTTCACAGATACGATCATCTGTCATTTTCTTAGAATCGGTAATACCAAGCGTTTGCAGCGAGGGGATATCATGCTTAGGAATATAAATACAAGCAGCTGTTACTGGACCAAAATAATCACCAACACCTGATTCATCACAGCCAATACAATCAAATTGATCGAAGTGAATCGGTGCTTTTTTGACTTTTTTGACAGGGGTTGGTGATTTTGGCTGCGTAAAAGCTTGCCAGGTTTCAGCTTCTTTGCTTGCGCTTCCGCCTTGAAAGACAACTTTATTCGAATGGTACGCAGTGATTGTACATCCTGGGATTTTTGCTTGAAAGCGAGCGTGTGCGGGGGTTTTGACAAAATAATCAGCATAAAATTTTTCCATTTTTTCGATTATTGCTGGTGTAGCAATAAGTGTAGTTACAGACATGTAATCATTCCTTTCACCTATTTATAATACGCAACTTTTTTTAAACTTGCAATGAAGTCTCGGTGAATTGCATACTTCGATTAATATTTAGGAAGAATAATAGTATTACGACAATAAATACAGTATAATGAATGATAATTAAACGTGAAGGGAGAAAAATGCATGCCAGATCAATTTAAAACTAATGTACTTGCGACATTTGAAAGCTATTTCACTGAGAAGTTAGAACCATTTTTAGCTGATCCAGAAGCAATCCGCTTAATGTCTGAAGTTGATGCGATTGACTCGTGTGAAGTTGCTATTGCTTCAATTGAGCTTGAAGATATTCAGCAGGAAGACGAATGTGTGATTGGCCGAGTTGAAATGTTTGCCCATCTTCTCGTCAATAATCGCTATGCTGTCTACTTAGGATTAAAGTTTGAAGATATTGAACTTTTAGAATCAACGAATGATCCACTCTATCCCCAAATTAAACAAGCAGTCAATCAAAATTTATTTGAAAGTGTGATGCAAGGCTTAAAACGACTTGAACCACAATTGCTTGCTGAACCACAAATTCTTCACTAAAAAATTTGTGGTTTTTTTCTTTTTTGCTATTGTGCAATGCAAAGTACTGTGTTATCATTCTGTATGAAGGTTATTACTGTGTAATGCAAAGTACTAGTCGAAACGAAATAGAGGTGGAAACATGCAAACACAATTTAAAAAAGGTGTTCTCGATATCTGCGTGATGGCATTAATTGCGAAGCGTGATATGTACGGATATGAAATTGTCAGTGAAATTTTAGCGTACATTGAGGTAACAGAAAGTACGATTTATCCAATTTTACGGCGTTTAACAAAAGAAGGATATTTCACAACGTACATCCAGGAATCAAATGAGGGACCAGCACGAAAGTACTATCAAATCACCCCAACTGGAAAAGAACATTACCTAGCCTTAGCAAGTGAATGGCAAGCATTTACAAAGGCAGTGCAACAATTATTACAGGAGGAGAAATAAATGAATCGATTAGAGTATATTGAATTATTACGTGACTATGTTTCGCAAGCTTTCTCGCTTGTGGAAACCGAAGATATTATTCGTGATTATGAAGAATTTTTTGCGGAAGGTTTAGCAAATGGCAAAAGTGAAGCCGAAGTAATTGCCGGTCTGGGATCACCAAAAACAATTGTGCAACAACTCGTTGCTGAGCTAGAACCAACAAAAAAACAAACAGCGACAACTGACTTGTGGGAAAAAACTAAAGGGCATGCAAGTCGAATGAAAAATAAATTGACAAAAAAAATGCAGCCTAAAGCTGAAAATAAAATGAGTCTGACAACGCGCTTGCTTCGCCTTGTGGCGCAAGTACTCGCCTTTGTTGCGGCAATTATTGCTTTTTTCAGTATTTGTTTTGTCGTCACAAATATGATATGGACAGGGATCGGTGCCGTACTACTTGCAATTGCTGGAGCATACTTTGCGTTAGCAAATGTGAGTCTCGGGCTCATCTTTATCAGCAGTGCTTTGATTTGTACAGGGTTATTCTTAATTGGCTTAGTCGTCATTCGCGTACTCGGAAGCTATGTTGTTGCTTATAGCAAACGTTTGCGGACATGGTGGCAATATCATGTGAATCAAGTGCCAGGAGGAAATAGTCATGAATAAAACAAATAAACGACTTATTATTAGTGCGGCGATTGTTTTAGTCCTTGGATTTGCGACGCTGATTCCAAGTATCTTCACAACGATACCGTATGTGCAACAAGTTTTAACGAAAACGGAAAATCAACATGAGCAAAAGTTGATCACGACGCAAGCAGGTCCAATTACAGGTGTTGTTATTGATGCTTATAATGCCAATATTCGTCTCGAAGCCAGTGAAACTGAAGAAGTGCAAGTCAAGGTGGAAAATTCCCTGATTGAATCAATTGAAGTAGCAACTACAGTTGAAAATCAACAGCTGAAAATTGAAGCACAAACGTTATTTACACTCCCAAAATTTTCTCTTGATGCAAATCAGTTTATTGAAGAAACTGTAGGTATTCTGTTCAATGACAAAGTCGCTACGGTCATCATTCAAGTTCCAAAGACTCAAGCATTGAATGTAGAAATTAAAAATGCAAGTGATGTTACCGTAGTCGATAGTGAGCTTCTAGGAGCCAAAACACTGATTGATCACTCAGGAGCATTTAGAATTACCAATCCAGTTTTACCAACAACACCAAAGCAATTAATTTATAGTAATAATTACAATTATTATACAAATATCGATTATAAAACATTAAACGCTTTTAGCGATGTCACGTTACGCGGAGATTATATCACCCTACAAAATCAATTTTATACTGAAGCATTAACGACGCAAACATTGGTTGTTGAGGCAAATTCAATTGAATATCAATATATTCCATTTACGGGAACGATTACGTTACGTGATACTTCGTGGCTTGATTTACAGTTTAATACAATCCCAAATATTGACTGGCAAATTCAAACAAATAACTTTCAAATTTTAGATAATGAAGGAAATACACTTGCCTACGGAAATCCTTGGCAGTTCCAAGGCTATTTTTGGCCAACTGCGGAGAAAGCAACTGGGAAGATGATTATTGAATCAAACTATACGAGTATCTATAGCCAACAAGTAAATCAAGCAATTGGTGATTTTGTTGAAAATCAACCAGGGCTAGAGGTAGTAAACTATATTACTGGCTATTAGAAAGAAAACAGTGCACGAAAAAACGTGCACTGTTTTTGTTTTGACAGACTAAAAGCAATGCCAAAAAAAGGAGAAAATGGTATAATAAGGCTAATATTTGGCAAGAAAGGAATGTAACTATGGAACATTCATTACAAATCCTTGAATTTAATCGTGTGATTGATCAAGTTTTACCATATGCAGCAACAAGCTTAGGAAAAGAAAAGGTTGCGCAAATGCAACCAAGCAATAATTTTGACACAATCAAAAATTGGCAACAGATTACGGAAGAAGCCGTTCGCATTTGTTTAGCAAAAGACTCAGCACCACTTGGTGGGGTTTATAATATCAAGCAGGCCCTTTTACGTTCAAAAGCGGATGCTATTTTAAGTGCACCAGAAATCCTTGAAGTTGGTTCACATTTATACGCAATTATTCAGATGAAAAGCTTTACGCGGGAACTTGAAGAGCTTGGAGAATACCCACAATTTTATAATTTTGTCGAGCAACTGATTCATCAGCCAGACTTATATCGGACAATTCAAAGTACGATTGACGATACAGGTCGCGTTGTCGATACTGCTTCTATTGTTTTACGCCAAATCCGGGCACAGATGAAGATTACGGAAAATTCGGTGCGGGAAAAATTAAATCGGATGGTACAAACACATCGCGATAAGTTGACAGATGGGATTGTGACAATTCGGAACAATCGTTACGTTATCCCAGTGCGTGTTGATTATAAAAATACATTTGGTGGGATGATTCATGACCAATCAGCATCAGGGTCAACCGTCTTTATTGAGCCTGAAGCAGTCGTTGCCTTGAATAATAAACTTGCGCAATTATTCGCAAATGAAAAAACGGAAATTGAACGGATTTTACGTGACTTAACTTTACGGATTAAAGTTGAAGCGGATACGTTATTAGCAAACCTGCTCGTCTTTGCTGAGATTGATTTTATGTTTGCGAAAGCACGTTATGCTTTAGCAACTGAATCTGTACGCCCGCAGTTGAATACGAATGGTTATATCCACCTCTTACAAGCACGGCATCCACTTATTGCTCGCGATGAAGTCGTTCCCAATGATATTATTTTAGGGAAAAATTACAATGCGATTGTGATTACAGGACCAAATACTGGTGGGAAAACAGTCACATTAAAAACGGTTGGATTATTAACTTTAATGGCACAAGCAGGGTTGCATATTCCCGCAGCTGAAAAAAGTGAATTAGCAGTCTTTAATCATGTTTTTGCTGATATTGGTGATGAGCAATCAATTGAACAAAGCTTATCAACATTCTCTTCACATATGAAGAATATTGTCCAAATCATCGAAAACCTCTCATATAATTCACTTGTCTTATTTGATGAGTTAGGAAGTGGAACTGATCCAAAGGAAGGGTCATCATTAGCCATTGAAATTTTGGAATACATGCAGAAAAAAGAAGCACGTGTCATTGCCACGACGCATTATCCGGAGTTGAAAGCTTATGGTTATGAGAACAATAATGTGATTAATGCCAGCGTGGAATTTGATATTGATACACTCCGTCCAACATATAAGTTATTATTAGGGATTCCCGGACGTTCAAATGCCTTTGAAATTTCCAAGCGCCTAGGCTTACCAGAATTTATTATCGAAAAAGCCCGTGAGCATGCCAAACTTGAGTCGAGTGAAATGACGGAAACGATTCAACGTCTTGAAACCGAGAGTATCAAATTACAACATACGCGCGAGTTAGCTCAAAGCCAACAAGCAGAAGTGCATGCTTTGCGTGAAGAGCTGAAATTACAAAAGCAATCATATGAACGTCAAAAGCAGCAAATGATTGAAAAGGCAAAACGTGAAGCAAATGACTATTTGAAGCGCGCTCAACAAGAAGCGGATAAAATTATTAGTGATCTGAAACTCGTGCATGCGGAAAATGTCAAAGAACATGAATTAATTGCTGCTCGCACAGCCTTGAAAAATGCCCGGTATGATGAGCGACGTGGGATTACTCGTCCAACAACGCGTGTTGATTTACAAGTTGGCGATCTTGTCAAAGTTGCAACTTTAGGAAGCAACGGCGAAATTATGCGTGAATTAAAACCTGGACTCTGGGAAGTTAAAATTGGTCGGATGACGATGAAAGTGAAAGATGAGGATCTCTTGTTTGAAAAACGCCGCACTGCGAAGGAAAAACCAAGCAAACGTGTTGGAATCAAAGGTGAACGTCAGACAGTCGGTATGAAACTTGATTTGCGTGGAAAACGTTTTGAGGAAGCAATGATTGAACTTGATCATTACCTCGATAAAGCCGTACTGATGAATTACCCAAGTGTTTCAATCATTCACGGACATGGAACCGGAGCAATTCGTAAAGGTGTGCATGAACACTTGAAAGCTAGTCGCATCGTTAAAACATACCGCCTTGGTGGAGCCGGCGAAGGTGGCGTCGGAGCCACAGTCGTAGAATTCAAATAAGTGCTGACACCGGTGCTCTATTGAAGGAATCAAAGGGAGCATCAAGACGGTATGTGAAAAAAGAAAAGCAGCGTGAACAAAAATGTGTAACGCTGGTTTTTCGTTTTCACGAGTCTTGAAGGTGGAAGCACGCCAAATAAGTGCTGAGCACGGTTTTACAACCAAAGTATTCAAGGTAAAATCACTTCCGGAATGCCAGAAAATCTGCAGCAATGGAACGAGGAAACTCACGTTGTTGAAGATGTCTTGCATCAAAGCAGCCAAGGCAAGAGCGGAAAGCAAGCGATGGCTAGTACGAGGATAAGGTACTTATTTGAACACTGAGTGTAAAAGCTCGATGAAAATATTTAAAAATGTTGTTTTTCACATCAGTATTGCATATAATGGTGACAACTACAGATATTGATGAGGCACTCGTTGGTAGCCAAATCTGGCTAGATATAATCACTGAATAGAAAGTGGAGGAAATGAAGATGGCAGTAAACGTAACAACAGTTGAAGAATTTCAAACAAAAATCACAAGTGGAAAATACTTAGTTGATTTCTATGCAACATGGTGTGGACCATGTCAAATGTTATTACCAGTTTTAGAGGAAGTAACACCGACATTAACAGAAGCAGGTGTCGAAATTTTAAAGATCAATGTGGATGAATTACCACAATTAGCACAACAATATGGGGTCATGAGTGTTCCAAGTTTATTTGTAGTTGCTGATGGGAAAATCAAAAATAGTGAAGCAGGATTTAAACCAGCAGATGCGCTAGTTGAGTGGGTTGTCACAAATTTAGAATAATAAATAAAAAAAAGTGTAGATTACTAGACAGTAGATACCTTCAGGGGTATAATTGCGGTATAGAAATAATCTATTAATTTAGGAGGAAATAAAGATGGCAGTAAATGTAACAACAGTTGAAGAATTTCAAACAAAAATCGCAAGTGGAAAATACTTAGTTGATTTCTATGCAACATGGTGTGGACCATGTCAAATGTTATTACCGGTTTTAGAGGAAGTAACACCAACATTAACAGAAACAGGTGTTGAAATTTTAAAAGTAAATGTGGATGAGTTACCACAATTAGCGCAGCAATTTGGTGTTATGAGCGTTCCAAGCTTATTTGTAGTTGCAGATGGGAAAATCAAAAATAGTGAAGCGGGATTCAAACCAGCAGATGCATTAGTAAACTGGGTTGTATCAAGTTTAGTGTAATATCAGAGCTTTTAGACAGGTGTTGGCAACAAGACCTGTTTTTTTTACAAAAAGAAGAAAACGCTTGCAAAAGCTAGGGTTGTTATTTATAATGAAAGAGTAGTTGATAGACGAAAGCTAAAATATTTAGCAGGCTTAACAAAGCCAAGCATACATCAACCATGGTAGGGATTAAAACTAAATACACGAAAAGTGAACAAAGGTATGTAAACAGGTTACTTGCTTTTGTTCACTTTTTAATTTTTAATATGCTTTGACTCCTATAGTGAGGAAAACTCTGGTATACTTAGAAAGCAAAAAAATTGTCGTGAAGATAATAGGAGGAATAAAAATGGCAGAACGTTTACAAAAAGTAATTGCAAATGCAGGGTTTTGTTCACGCCGTAAGGCAGAACAAATGATCTTAAATGGACAGGTCACAGTCAACGGCAAAGTTGTTCGTGAATTGGGGACAAAAGTTGAAGGACATGAAAAAATTGAAGTTGGTGGCGTACCAGTAGAGATGGAATCAAAAGTGTATTTTCTTCTCAATAAACCGAAAAATATGATTTCAGCAGTGAGTGATGATCGTGATCGCGCAGTTGTTACAGACTGCTTCTCAGGGCGCGATGTTTCACAGCGAATCTATCCTGTCGGTCGTCTTGATTATGATACATCAGGAGCACTTATTTTGACAAATGATGGTGAATTTGCAAATTTAATGATGCATCCAAGTGGTGAAATTGAAAAAGTGTATGTAGCGAAAGTTCGTGGACATATTACCAATGCAGAAGTTTTTAAGCTTGAAAAAGGTGTGAATATTGATGGACGTTTGACTGCGCCAGCGAAAGCACGTGTGTTATCATATGACCGTCGTTCAGATACATCAATGGTCCGTTTAGTTATTCATGAAGGACGTTATCACCAAGTTAAACGTATGTTTGAAAATCTAGGGTTTGCTGTTCGCAAATTACGGCGAACACATTTTTCATTTTTAACGGTTGATGATTTAGCACCAGGAGAATGGCGTCGATTATCAAACAATGAAGTTCGACAATTACGTGAGTTAGCACTTACGGAAAATAAAGAAAAAACTCAATAAATAATCATGCATTGAAATCAATAAGCGTGCTATAATATGACAAAATAGTGAGCTTAGAAGAGCATGAGAGGCGAAGGGACGGATTACTTCGCCTTTTTTTGTTTTCCAAAGAGATAAGGGGATGAGGTTATGTTTTTAACATATTTAGGTCACTCAACAATTTATTTTGGAAATAATGATTATCAAGTTGTCATTGATCCATTTTTATCAGGAAATCCACAGTGTACTATGAAAGTTTCTGACTTAAAAGTGAGTCATGTTCTCGTGACACACGGACATGCAGACCATCTCGGTGACGCCTTAGAATTATGTCGCCGTGAAGGCGTACAACTAATTGCCAATTATGAAATATGTCGCTATGCGCAACAGTTTGGTGTTGAAAATGTCATTGCACTCAATATTGGGGGAACAGCACATACAGTATTTGGAGCTGTAAAAATGGTTGCTGCTACACATAGTTCAACGCTAGAAGCACCAGATGGACAATTGCTACCAGGTGGTTTAGCCAATGGCTATATGGTTGATTTTTTTCATCGTCGCTTTTATCATGCTGGTGATACGGGGTTAACGTTTGATATGAAGTTGCTGCGCAATAAGAAAAAACGAATTGATATTGCCTTTTTGCCAGTTGGAGGTCAGTATACGATGGATGTACACGATGCAATTATTGCAACAAAATGGCTAAAGCCTAAAGTGGTGATTCCAATTCATTATAATACGTTTCCAGAAATTACGGTTTCATTGAAACCGTTGCAACGAGCTTATGCAAAAGGAAAAACACGATGCAAAATTATGAAACCAGGGGCAACAGTGCGTGGAAGTTATGAAAAGAAAAAATAGTTGTTCATAACACCCAAAATGATTTGTTTGTGTTATGATGATGTTAAACAAACAAAGGAGATTTTGTTATGGATGCACGACGGAAACATTTTTTAACTGACTTAGGTTCGTACGTCAGCATAGTGATTTATTTATTAACTGCTGTTGCCAAACTCGTTTTTGCAGCTGTTTTCCAATCATCAGCATTATTCGCCGATGGATTGAACAGTGCTTCTGATGTTATTTCAACACTGATAATTTTAATTGGTGGGAAATTATCGAGACGACCAAGAGATGATAATCATCGCTATGGACACAAGCGGATTGAGCAAATTGCCGCGATGGTAGCATCATTTATTATGTTTTATATTGGAATACAAGCATTTTTAGCTGGTGTGCAAAAAATTTTCTCGCCAACGCTAGAAGCACCAAACTTATTAGCAGCAGTTGTTGCTGGAATTTCAGCAGCCCTGATTTTTGGTTCTTCATTATTTAATTTTGAATTATACAAAAAAACGAATATGATGTCGAATAAAGTAGTCGCAAAGCATAATCTGTCTGATGCCTTAACCGCATCAGGTGCCGTTATCGCGATTGTGGCAGCACAGCTGAATATGCCTTGGATTGATCCATTAGCATCACTTGTGATAGCATTCTTCATCTTACAGACTGCGTATGAAATTTTCATGGAAGCAAGCAACCAATTAATTGATGGGTTTGACACAACTGACCTTGCTCACTTTCAAGAATTAATTTCGAGTGTCCCTCAGGTGGAAAATATTCAAAATTTACGGGGGCGTAAGTTAGGTGATACGATTAATGTTGAAGTAACGATTCAAATTGATGGTGAACTGAGTGTGAGCCAAGGGCATGAAATTGCTGATAGTGTGGAACAAATTTTATATTCACAAACTGATGTGCAACATGTAGTTGTCCATGTTGAACCATTCAAACAAGGTAAAGAATAATCAATTTGCAAGCCTCTCCACGTGAGAGGTTTTTTTATCTATGTGAAAATCGGTGATAAGTATAGGAATAGTAAAAAAAATCAGGAAAAACAAAGGAAAACTATAGCAAAAGTTGCATGAATTTATCAAAAATTAAGGCACTATTTTGGTAAATGGTGTATGCTTAATTAAAAGATAAATTATTTACAAAGGGGATAAGAAAGATGACGAAAATTTTAATTGTCGAAGATGAAAAAGATATTGCACGCTTCATGGAATTAGAACTAAAATATAATGGTTATGAAGTAACGGTGGCAAATGATGGAATGCATGGGCTAGAGCTAGCATTAAGCGAAGAATATTCACTCATTTTATTAGATTTAATGTTACCAGAAATTGATGGGATGGAAATTTGCCGTCGTGTTCGTGAAGTGAAAACGACACCGATTATTATGGTAACAGCAAAGCATTCAATTGAAGAACGTGTAGCTGGTCTTGATTTTGGTGCTGATGATTACTTAGCGAAACCATTTGATATGGAAGAATTATTAGCACGTGTTCGGGCAACATTACGCCGTGTTGAAACATCACCACAGCAAAAAGATAATGCACTGAAGTGTGGGAATATCTTAATGAACTTAGATGCACATGAAGTAATGCAAGATGATAAGTTAGTAGAATTAACAAAAACGGAATTTGCACTCTTACGTCTCTTCTTAGAGAATGTGAATCGTGTCCAAACACGTGATGATATTTTGAAATTTGTTTGGGGAGATACAAACTTTGTTGAACACCAAATTATCGATGTTTATATTAAACATTTGCGTGATAAAATTGGACGTGAAACAATTCAGACTGTTCGTGGTGTAGGGTATATTATGAAAGAGCAACAACTAACACAAGGATAAGATGACACAGCTCTATCATAAAATTCGAAGACGCGTTCGAAAGCTTTCAATTTTAGCAAAATTCACACTGATTATCACCCTCGTGTTCTTACTCTGTTTCATGGCACTGACAATCTTAGCAGAACCAATTGCAACGAACTTATCAATTGAATATGCTCACCGGAGTATGACACAACGATTGAAAAGTTTGCGAGAACAAGGATTTTCTGATAGCGAGTTAACGGAAGCATATGCACATTTACTAGTCCAGAATGGCGAATATTTGAGCATTATCAATACAACAACTTCAGCAGAAGTGCTCAGTGTCAATGAAATTGAAAATTTCGAACCTAATTTACACTTGATGAATTTTACGAATCAACGTGTCATTCGTGTCGAAACAACAGCCACTGGACCTGATCAAACTGAATATCAAATCATCATGTATGCGAATATTGCAGCGACAATCGAGCCATTTTTAAATGCGTATTATCGGTACATTATTCCGTTAATTTCAACAATTGGCTTACTGCTGACATTAGCTGGTGTGTTTACAGTCATGTATTTAACACGGCGAATTCAAACATTTACCCAAAAAATGCAACTCATCCGCGAAAATGGTTATCAAGAAGAATTACCATCTGTTTATACAGAAGATGAAGTAGGCGAAATGATTCGCGTCTTTAATGAAATGATTGCGCATTTTCAAGAGATGCACGAAGCACAAAAACAATTTGTGAGTGATGCTTCCCATGAGTTAAAGACACCATTAGCAATTATTGAAGGGAATGCACAATTGATTGAAAAGTGGGGAACAAAAGACCCAGCGATTTTAGAAGAGTCAATTCCCGCCTTGCGACGTGGGGTTGAACGTGCAAAGATGTTAATTGATGATCTCTTAGTTTTAAGTCGAACGCGAGTTGTTGAAGGGGAACCAATTCATGATATTGAATTGCGAGATATTATTGAAAATTATGTTCATGATTTGCAGATCATTTATCCTGATGTTGAATTTAATTTCCAGTTAGAAGCGGTTACCTACCCGATGATTGCGGTTGATTTTGCTAAGTTGATTAATATTTTTGTTGAAAATGGGATTAAATATAGTGCCGAAAATCCGCGAATTACAATTGCACTTCATGAGTTAGGAACAGGATTTGAATTGCGAATACAAGATTCTGGAATCGGTATTTCACCCGAACATCAACAACGTATTTTTGAGCGTTTTTATCGTATTGATTTATCGCGAAGTCGGGATACTGGGGGGAACGGTATTGGCTTGGCAGTAGCGAAAAAAATTGTCGATAAATATAAGGGGAAAATTTTTGTTGAAAGTGAAATTGGCGAGGGGTCGACCTTTGTAACACAGTTTGACAGAGAAAAATAGGGAGAGCGTATCGAAAGATAGGCTCTTTCGCCTTTTTTTGAAAAAAAAAGGGAAAAATGTCCATTTTTTTTCAAAAAACAGTATAATAAAAGAAATATGTAAAAGAGGACGATAGGATATGAATTCAAAAGCGAAATTTATTTTAGGAATGCAATTTATTCTATTGGCACTCTATAATTTAGCCCATCCAGTGACACCGACATTTCTGGAGATAATTGATGCACCAGTATATGTTTTCGGTGTACTTTTGGCAATTATGTCATTGATGCAACTTGTTTTTGCACCATTCTGGGGCCGAATGTCAGATCGTTTCGGAAGAAGGATTATGTTTATCGGGCCACTAGGATATGCCTGTGCACAACTCTTATTTGCGTTTGCAACAACACCAATAAGTCTCTTTTTTGCACGAGCAATTGCGGGAAGTTTTGCAGTGATCACCTTTACAGTAAATATGGCGTACTTAGCTGATCAGACACCGAAAGCCGACCGTGGAAAAGCGATGACTCTTTTGGCAATTATGAGTGCGCTTGGAACATCTGTTGGTTATTTTCTCGGTGGTCAAATTGGTGTGATTGATTACCAATATCCATTTTTTGTTCAGTTTGGGAGTGGGATTTTTGTAGCTTTACTCCTCTGGTTTTTTACACGTGATCAACGATCAACAACTAGAGCTGATGTACAGCAACAAAATCAAAAAAATCAATTCCGTACTGTTTGGACAACGTATCGTACAACACCGTTGATTCCACTATTAGGAATTACTTTTTTTAGTGTGTTAGCATATGTTGCTTATAATGGGAGTATTCCGTACTACCTTACAGAAAATTACCAGGCCGATGCTGCGAGTGTTGGTAATTTTGTGGCCTGTATTAATTTAGCAGCGGTAGCAGTTAATTTTGGGTTACTACCAGTTTTAAAACGATATGTCAAAGACCAATTTGCATTAGTAGGTGCATTAGTTGTGACCTTAGTTGTGATTGTTTTGATTTTAATCCCTTCACAACTCGGTCTGTTCTTTGGGCTAGGAGCACTATTCGTGGCAGGATATACGCTCGTACTAGCAATGACACAGTCATTAGTTTCACAATTGGCAACCAATGATCAAGGAGCTGTGATGGGTATTCGCCAATCATTTCAAGCATCAGGGCAAGTGCTTGGATCACTGGCAGCAGGTGGCTTGTTTGCGTTACATGCGTACTTACCATTTGTATTGACGCTCGTAGCACTCGTAATCGCATTAATGATGAGTATTTGGTTAATTCAATCGAAAAAACGGAAGAAATAGAGGATGAGAAATGTTAGAAAAAATAAATTATACCTTGCGTGAGAGGCTACCGTTACGAATTATTAAAACGAGTTTTTCAGTTTTTCTTGCAGCAACGTTAGCGGCAGTACTTGGTTTTGAAAATACATTTTTTGCCGGTCTTGGAGCCGTCAAAAGTATGGGGTTTTCGGTTCAGGAATCATTCCAAACAATGAAAAATCAAATTATTGCGAATGCAGCAGCAGCAATAGTCAGCCTTGGGGTTGTATTAACAATTGGAATTTCACCACTCTCGGCAGGGATTGGAATCTTTATCGTATTAACAATTCTGAATGCCTTGAAATTGAAAGGGACGCACGTGATGGCGGGTATCACCCTTTGTTCAATTGTTTTAGCTTCAGATACGGCAACAACAGTCATGACGCGAGCCTATGATCGCTTTATGTTAATGACAATCGGATTATTAGTATCTTTTTTAGTAAATATTTTAATTTTCCGACCAAATTACCAGATGAAAGTGGACGAATATCTTCACGGATTAGTTCATAAAACAAATCAATTTTTTCAAGGGGTACAAACTGGAGATTTGGATAAAACCTTATTGCAAGCGATTCGTCAAGAGTACCAATTATTACAACGGTATGTATTTGCGGCTCAAAGTGATGAAAACATTGCAGAGCGGTTCCGTTATGAGCACGTGCAAAACCTCTCGGCATTACAATTATATTTAGTTGAAACAGATATCAAAATTAAGCTGCTTGAGCGGGTTTCACAACTTGATTGGGTTGAAAAAGAAATTTATCATCAACTGCAACAATTATTCCAAATTGAATTAATTGTTGAAAATGAGTTGGTGAAAGCAACAACAATTCCAGTTGCAGTTGAGGAGCAAAAGCGACTTTTCAATGAGGCGTATGCAGGATTGTTCCACTATTTTGCACCGCATATTAATTATGAAAATGATTATGCACAAGATGCAATCCGCATTTTAGATTTGATTTCAATGTACAAACGAAAAACGGAACAATTATTTACGATGATTGAGACCAATGAAGGGATGGAAAAGAAATGAAAACATTAGCTATTATTGCTGGAAAAACAGCAACAGTTGTTGGCGGAATGCTTGGGCGTGGTTCAAGTCTCCCAGGGATGATTGCTCGCAAAATTGATCCGGAGTTATTCCATAAAATTCAACTTCCAAAGCAAACCATTGTCGTGACGGGAACGAATGGAAAAACGACAACGGCTAATATGCTTCGACATGTATTTGAAACCGCAGGATTAAAAGTTGTCCAAAATACAAAGGGAGCAAATTTGCTATCAGGGTTATTAACAACATTAGTTGAATCAACAAACTTATCTGGAAAAGTGATGGCAGATGTAGTTGTTTTAGAAGTTGATGAACAAACAATACCGCAATTTTTTCAAGCTGTGACACCAACACACTTTGTCATTCATAACTTCTTTCGCGATCAACTTGATCGTTATGGCGAGATTGATATCTTAATTGATAAAATCGAAGAAGTGATTGACCCAACAACAACATTAGTACTCAATGCCGATGATCCTCTTGTCCGGCAAATTAGTTTTGATACGAATCGTGAAGCGATTTATTATGGGGTGAATCAAACACCTTATAGTCTTGAGGAAATGTCACAAGTTCGTGAAGCGAAATTCTGTCCAAACTGTAATCGCAAATTAGCATACGAATTCTTCCATTACAGCCAACTCGGTAATTACCAATGTGAGTGTGGATTTGGGAAACCAGCTTGTGAATATGCGGCAGACGATGTTAATTTAAAGGCAGGAACATTCCGTGTTGGTCAAACGACCTATAAAATTCAGTATCGGAATTTGTATTTCATTTTCAATGCGATGGCAGTTGTTGCGATGGCGAAAGAATATGGGATTGATGAAGCAATTATCCAAGAAGCATTAGCGACATTTAAGATTGATGATGGGCGGATGGAGACGTTTAACTTTGGTCCTCATCAACTCTTACTAAACCTTGTTAAAAATCCAACTGGATTGAACCAAACGTTAGACTATATTAAAAATGAAGCAGATGAAAAAGTGGCGCTCATGATGACGTTAAATAATTTGGCGGCAGATGGACAAGATACATCATGGATTTGGGATGGAGACTTTGAACAGCTGACACAGTTTCCGCTTGAACAATTTATTTGTTCAGGAATTCGAGCATACGATTTAGCCGTTCGTTTGAAATACGCAGGTGTAGCCGAAGATAAAATTGTTGTGATTGAAGATGTTGCAATGGCATTAGAAACATTGAAACAAACAACAGCAACACCGTATCTACTCTCAACGTATACGGCCTTACAAAAAACACGCGCATTGCTGAAATAGGAGGAAAAATCATGGAATTACATTTAGCTTGGTTATATGATGACTTATTGGAATTATATGGTGACCGTGGGAATGTGACGGTTTTACGCGAGCGCTGTGCAAAGCGCGGAATTACCTTACATGTTCATCAATATTCAGTTGGTGATCAATTTGATTTAACAAAAATGGATATGATTTTCATTGGTGGCGGGAGTGACCGTGAACAAAATATCATTTATGAAGATTTATTAGCACGTCGTGAAGATTTTGTGATGGCGATTGAAAATAATGCTGTTGTCTTACTCATTTGTGGAGGATATCAAATGCTTGGGCAATACTATAAAGACTTAGATGGAAAAATGATTCCTGGATTAGGAATTTTTGATTATTATACTGAGTCGAGCCGTGATCGGATGGTTGGTTATATTGGTATCGACTGTCATATCGATGGACATAATTTCCAACTTGTTGGCTTCGAAAACCATGGTGGTAAAACGCAAAATGTGGCAACTCCATTGGGAAGTGTTTTTGCCGGACATGGAAATAATGGCACGGATGGTCAAGAGGGAGTACTTTATAAGAATGTTTTCGGAACATATTTACATGGTCCACTTTTACCACGAAATCCAGAGCTTGCTGATTTATTTATCGAGAAAATGATGCGGCGATATGAAGCAACATATGTACCGGTAGCATTAGATGATAGCCTTGAGCTTGGTGCAAAGCAACAAGTTATTCGTGAATTAAAAGCACAGATATAGGAAAAGAAGTGAATGTCAGCCGACTTCACTTTTTTTCGTAGTTGAAAATTGGCTGTAAATGCGTATGATAGTAGACAGATTAGACACAGAGAGTAGGGATGATTGTGCGAAAATATATAGTACTATCGCTCATGAGTATCATTGTTTTAGTGATGGTTGGGTGTACGGCAAAGGAACCACAAACACTGGCATCACCAGATGCATACCAAGTCAAAAAGAACGAACCACAAACAGCATTTACAATTATTATTAGTCAGACGGCGATGACACTTGCAAATCAAGAAGTTGAGCGATATCAATACACGGATTCGCAAACAGTGTTGTATCCAGCCGGTGTCCCTTTAATCATGGAAGCCGGGAAACTGATTACTTTTACGGTGGAAAATCAGACTGATGAAGTTACAAATATTCATTGGCATGGGCTTACTGTGCCAAATGACCAAGATGGTCCTAATATTAAAATTCAGCCGCAACAGACATATGAATATCAATTTGTGGCACCGGAACCAGGTACGTATTGGTATCATGCCCATAATCGGCCAGTGCGTGATCAAGTTGATGCTGGTATGTATGGACCACTCATTATTTTAGCACCAGAAGATGAAAAATATACTGGTGACGCTATATTCATGCTTGATGATTGGTTGGGAACAAATCAACAAATGATGATGGAACAAATTGGGACGATTGATACGGTAAATGGGTTGAGTGGAGAGGCGATTCCACCACTCCAAATTGAAGTTGGTGGTATTTATAAATTGCGCCTAATTAATGCTTCAACCGCAAAAACGCAACAACTACGATTTCCAGTCCCGGTTCGGATCACACATACAGATGGCCATGCACTAACACAAGCGCAAATAGTGGAATCACTCACAATTTATCCTGGGGAACGCTATGATGTTGAATTGCAAATTTCCCAACAGCCTGAACAAGAATTTGCAATTCGGAATGAACGCGAAGCCGGGCTTGTAATTCCGCTTGAGGTCAAGCAGCAAGAAGAGCCAATGATATTGGCAGAAAGTCCTTGGCAACCAGCAGTAGCAACGCCGCTCACACAAATAGATATTGATCGCGAAGCAGATTTTACCTTTGTTTTAGAACGTGATGGTATGCATGGGAACCAACACTGGCTGATTAATGGCGAAGCCTATCCAAATACGGCAACGGTTACTATGAAACAAGGGGAAACATATAAAATTCGTTATGAAAATCGCGGTATGCATGCAATGACACATCCGATGCATATACATGGGAGTTATTTTCGAATTATTACAGAAAATGATCAGCCAGTAACAAATGAACTGTGGAAAGATACAGTCGGAGTACCGGCTGGAGGGAGTCTGGAATTACTGATTACCTTTACACAACCAGGAACTTGGATGCTTCATTGTCATATTCTTGATCACGAAGATCAAGGAATGATGCTAGAATTAGATGTTCAGAATGAGTAATGCTTTGAAAAAAGGCATAATTCTCGTATAATAAAAAAGAAAGCAAAACATGGAGGTTTACGATGACACAAACATTAAATTTTCAAGCACTAATTGATGCCCAAAGAGAAAACATTTTGCGTGATACAAAAGAATTTGTGGCAATTCCGAGTGTGAAAGATATGACGACAGCCAGTGAAACGGCTCCATTTGGAAAAGAAATTCAGCGAGCATTAGAATGGGTGATAACGAAAGTTGAGGCAGATGGTTATACATACAAAAATGTTGATAACCATGCCATGCACATTGAATTTGGATCTGGATCAGAATTAATTGGGATTTTAGGTCACTTAGATGTCGTTCCTGAAGGTGAAGGATGGACACATGCCCCATTCGGTGGTGAAATTGTCGATGGAAAAATGTATGGCCGTGGCACGTCAGATGATAAAGGGCCGATTATTGCGACGTATTATGCAATTCAAGCATTACTTGAGGCTGGTGTCACTTTTAACAAACGTGTGCGAATTATTATTGGATGTGATGAAGAAACAACGTGGAAATGTATGGACCGTTACTTCCAAACTGAAGAACAACCAACATTCGGTTTTTCTCCAGATGCGAATTTTCCGATTGTAAATGCTGAAAAAGGCATTACAATGATGGAAGCGACCAAAACTTTTAGTCAATTAACGACAGGTGTGCATACATTAATTGAAATCCATACGGGTACAGCACTGAATGTTGTGCCAGAATATACAGTGTTAAAATTTACGACAACAAACCTTGAAGCATTGACAGAAGCGTGCCAAACAGCACATACAATTGCCTTCGATGAGGCAACGCAAATTGTCACAATTACGTTCAAAGGAAAACCATATCATGCAAAAGATCCACATCTTGGTGTGAACTCATTTGATTTAGCTTTGGCGGCAATTACTCCATTAGCGCTTGATGCGAATGGTGAGACAATCAAGTCGTTGTTCCAAACGTACTTAGCAGCAGACCCATTTGGGAAAAAAATGGGAATCTTTGCCGAGGATGATTTCTTAGGGACAACAACGAATAATGTTGGTGTGATTCAATATGATGGAAAACAGTTACAGTTTGGGATGAACATTCGTTATCCAAAAATTGTGAACTTTGATACTGATATTTATCCAAAAGTAGAGTCAGCATTAGCAACGTATGGTGTTGAAGTAGTCTTGAAAAAGCATACACCAGCAACATATGTCGATCATAATGAGCCATTTATTCAAACACTTTTCCAAGTGTATGAAAAACATACAGGTCAAAAAGCAACACCAAAAGCAATTGGTGGTGGGACTTATGCAAAGGTCCTTGAAAAAGGAGTCTGCTTTGGACCGAATTTTCCAGAAGATGGCGATACACGAATTCATCAAGCCGATGAGTTTATCCCAGTTGAAAGTTTAATCAAAGCAGCAGTGATTTATGCAGAAGCGATTTATGAATTAACACGTTAATACGCTCAAAAAAAGCGCTACGAATGATTTCGTAACGCTTTTTTTTAGATGAATTTCTCGATTTGATTGACAAGTGTGCGGCGGATAGCAAAGAAGCCAGCGCCGATAAAGACCATTTTCAATAAGTTGAAAGGAATATAGACGAGTAAAGTAGCTGTTAAATAAGGGCTAATAAAAACAGGTGCTTCGTTTAACCCAAATTCAAGGAGTGAAACAGTAGCGAGCGCAGTCTGATAATCGATACCAAAGTACGTCGGTGTAATCCAGAAATAGTTCAGTGTCGTGATTGCTAGCGTAAAAATTAAGGCAGTCAGAATAAAACTTGGCAACGGCCGCCACTTGAATTTTTTGTAAAATAGTGTATAGCTTGCCGCAATGATGACTCCCGACAAAAATAAAGCAATTTGACCAATTGCAAAAGGACCAACAGGACCAAGGACAAAAAAGTTTAAAATAGCTGTAAGCAAAGCAATAAATAGTGCTGGAACGAAGCCAACTGTACTGACAGCGATAAAGATAACAATTTCACTCAAATCAAATTTGAGAAAGGGGACGAGTGGATACGGAATCGCTACCAAAGATAAGACAACGGCAAGCGCGGCAAAAATACCGATAAAAGCAATTTTTTTTGCATGCATAATAGAAAACCTCTTTTCGAAAAAATAGTGGTTCTTCAGAAAAAAAGCCCTGAACAAAAGAGTTCAGAGCTAAACAAGAAAAAACGTGTGTAAAGACGTTTCTTTTCTTCTTTCATCCAGACTTTACTGTCGGTACTTGAATTACACAAGTTCAGCCATTATACAGATAACAGCTCGCGGACTTTAACCGCCGGTCGGGAATTACACCCTGCCCTGAAGAATAGTTGTATATAGTGATTAATATAAAGAAAAATAAAAGAATTGTCAACTAAAATGCTATGATAATTTTTGGCGCTCGTTGAATGCATAGTAGTCTAAAGTTAAATTTTCATCACTCCAAACGAGTGGTGCTTCCATAATTGATGAGAAGAAAATCTTAAAGAATGCATCGCCATCAACACGAATGATTACAAATAGTGGTGCTCCAGTTTTTGTTGGATCTAAATTCATTGAATTTTGTAATAAAACCTCTTGGATTGCCTCACGTGCTTTCGCAATAACAGTTTGATTAAATTCTTGTGGTTGTGCCTCGCGGAACGTTTTTGCACCTTCGAAATCATAGTTTAATTTTGCTTCACCGACTTGGAAATGAATTTCGATTGCTATTTGATATGTATGCATAAAAAAACCCCTTTGTTCACTTTTTTCTAATCATAACAAAGCTTTACTAATTTTGAAAGTCAAAGCGTGAAAAAAAGCGAAATTCATTGAATTTTCACTAGGAAATCCAAGAAGATGAGCCTAGAATGAAGGAGAAAAGGTATCAAAAGGGGGCTGTGAAAATGATTTATGGTTATTTTAAAACGACAAATCAGGAGCGACGCATCCAGATGAGTTTGGAAACTGGTTGTGAGAGTTGCTTAGTAACAAAGCAAATTTGGCGAGTCCTGCTCTCATACGATACATTGATTTGTGAAGATATTTTTCAGTTAATTCAATTTACCGAAGAAATACCAGGATTATTGTTAAAATTTTATCATCAAAAAATCGATTTTCGCTGTTTAAATCAACCATGGTTAAGTGTCAAACAAACAACACCGATTTATTTAATTAATGACGTGATTACTGGTGTGAATCGTTTAAAACGCTATAAACCAAGAAAAAAAAGACAGTATCGTCTCATTCGTGAATCACAAGTGAAGCATACTCATCTTCAGCCGAATTTTCATTATGAATTTGCGTTAGAACGGTTGACACCACACCATAATCCGTATGCAATCTTGCCACCAATTTTAGCCGAAAATGAAATTACAATTTGTTTAGACGAATCAGGAAGTCTCGGATTTGATCAGTCGCGGTACTTTGTTCTGGGAGGGTTTATTACTAATCGACTTCACACCGCTATGCAGCGCTACAGTAAACTTGAAGTCAAAGAGAAGCACAACCAACGTCACGGAAGAAAGCAAGAACTGAAATCAACACATATGAATAAAAATGTCCGAACGAGATTTATCGAAACTTTATTGCAAGACAATGTTTTAACACCAATCTGTATCATTGTTGATAAAGCAGATCCAAACTTTAATGTTGGAAAAAAAAGAGAATATTATAATTTTTTAGTCAAAAATATTATTCAAAAACTATGTGAGTATCGGTTAATTGAACCTCATTCGCATATTGATTTACGAATTGATGAACAATCACTCCCGCTTGAATCAGTGAATTCATTAGTTGAATATTTAAATGCGGAGTTACGGTATGACGAAAAAGAACACTGTCAAATTCAGCAAATCATGGTTGAATATTTAGATTCAGCCAAAAATGTCGATATTCGGATTGCTGATTTAATCGTCGGCGTTGTACGAGCAAATGTTGAAAAAGAACAGCGCCAAGTCAAATCAGTTCGATTGAATCAGCGCTTAATTTTATATTATTTATGATGGTGAGAGCAAGAATCTTTTGGTGGAACCGGGTCAATTCCATAGTGTTTATTGAAAGGATTACAACGTAAAATTCGCCAAAATCCGAGTAAACCACCCTTGAAACTACCATGTACTTCAATTGCTTCAATTGTATATTGTGAACACGTTGGATAAAAGCGACAATTTGGTGGCGTATTGCTAGAAATTGCCTGTTGATACCAACGAATGCTACGAATGAGCCAGTTTTTCATATTATCAACACCTCGTTGTTTGTAGTGTACGGAAAAAAGCGGTAAAATACAAGAGGGTGATAAAGGAAAAAGCTATTAAAAATATGTGAGCCTAATTACGAAGAATGATTAGCCCTCACACAAAGGAGAAAAAATGAAAGTAACTGGAGAAACATGTCAAGCAATCGATGAACATCAGATTATTGAATTTGAATCAACGCATATTTACAGACATCAGCATGATGTACTACAGATTTTTAAAGCTTTAGCAGATGAAAAACGCTTGAAAATCGTACTTGCTTTATATATGTATGATGGTCTTTGTGTCCAACAAGTCGCAGATATTTTGCAAGAAAGTGTTGCGAACACCTCTCATCATTTGCGTTTCTTAAAGCGAACATACTTAGCGAAAAGTGAACGACAAGGAAAACATGTTATTTATACACTCGCAGATGAACATGTGTATAGTATTGTGAAGCAAGCATATGAGCATACATTACATGATTGTGATCATCTTGAATGCAAATAGGAAGTGAGTATGCTTACTTCCTATTAATCAAAAATCCATTTTTTTGTGTGAATTAAACCAAAGACTTGGTTTTTTTTTTAGTTATTGTTACAATGAAAAGAGTAAATAATCAAGTAGATGATGAAAAGGGGATTATTAAGCGATGTTAACACCTTCACTAGCTCAGGAAATAGCCAATAAAATGATGGAAGTTGTTCCATATAATATTAATATTATGGATAGAAATGGTGTCATCATTGCTTCAGGCGATGAGAGTCGAATCGGGTTTTATCATTCAGCTGCCCATGAAGCTGTCAAAAAATCACAAACAATGGAAGTAGCAGAAAATTACAATCGGATGTTTCAAGGATTGAATATGCCAATTATTTTTGACAAAAATGTCATTGGTATTGTTGGAATTACTGGCAACCCAGCAGAAGTACGTCCATTTGGTGAAATTGTTCGCGTGACTGCGCAACTATTAGTTCAACAAAAATATAGTATGCACCAAACAGCAATCAAAGAGCGACTACTTGAAACATTTCTCTATGAGTGGCTTCATGAAGAGCGATATAATAATGATTTCATCCAGCGTGGTGAAAAAATTGGTATTGATGTTCGTCAATCATATGTCACGTGTGTCATTGAAAGTAGTGAGGAATTCCGCCGCGAACAACTCGAGCAACTTGTCTTTTTACAAACAAATAAAAACTACTTTATTCAATATAGTTCACAACTCGTAGTTATTTTCATCCGTGCCACAAAGACATATATGGCAATTGTTGATTATTTATGTGATACATTTAAACAAGAACGAATTGCTTTGGGGACACCAATGGAGACGGTCCAACAATCTTTTCACCAAGCAATGCAAGCACTGCGATTTGGGAAAGAGTTACGACCACATGAAACATTCCATACCTATGAGAAAATTTGGCTCATTGATGAATTTTGTCAATTTACGAGTAAATCACATGTTCAAGCTGAGTTAGAATTATTGATTAAAGCCGGAAGAAATACTGATTTAATTGATACACTTCTTATTTATATGGAGAATAATGGTGACGCGAATAAAGTGTCGCAAAAACTCCATATTCACCGCAACACCTTACAATACCGAATTGAAAAGATTGAAGAAGTCACAGGGAAAAATTTAAATAATCTCTTAGATATGTTTGAACTCTATATTATTGCCCTTGCCTATAAATTGCAAAAAGATAAGAATTAAAAAATGGAGACATGCCTGGAAAGGTATGGCTCCATTTTTCTTTATGATAAAAGTGCCGTAAAACCCTGATAGTGGTAGTATGAGAGAAAAAATCATGAATTGTTGAGATAATATATAGTGAGAATTTTGCTGTTTTAAATCAGAATTTGGTATAATGAGTGCACTTATAAACATAAGGGGGGCTTTATGTGACAATTTTTTGGGAATGGTTTGCGAACTTGAGTCCTGTTTGGCAAGCAGGATTGGCGACTACATTCACGTGGAGTGTAACAGCACTAGGGGCTGCAATGGTTTTTTTCTTTAAAACAATACGCCGTGATGTGTTAGATGGGATGCTTGGTTTTGCAGCTGGAGTGATGATTGCGGCGAGCTTTTGGTCGTTATTGGCACCAGCAATTGAATTAGCCGGTGAAAGTGGTGGCAATGATTGGCTCCCAGTTGCGATTGGTTTTTTAGCAGGGGGTGCTTTCTTATTTATCGTCGATAAAATTTTACCCCATTTACACATTGGGTATGATTTAAATGAAGCCGAAGGAATTAAAACACATTGGCAACGAAGCATTTTACTCGTAACTGCAATTACGTTACATAATATTCCCGAGGGTCTAGCAGTAGGTGTCGCCTTTGGTGCAGTTGCTTCGGGGTTGCCATCGGCAACACTAGCGGGAGCTATTGCGCTAGCAATTGGGATAGGATTACAAAATTTTCCAGAAGGAGCGGCTGTTTCTATCCCACTTCGGCGTGAGGGTGTTGGTAGAATGAAGGCATTTATGTATGGACAAGCATCAGCACTAGTAGAGCCGGTTGCCGGAATTGTCGGAGCTGGTTTAGTATTATGGATGCGACCGATTTTACCGTATGCGCTAGCGTTTGCAGCTGGAGCGATGATTTATGTTGTTATCGAGGAATTAATTCCCGAGGCACAGCGGGAAAAAGAAACAGATATCGCGACAATTGGTGCTATGATTGGATTTACCGTGATGATGGTATTAGATGTCGCACTTGGTTAAAGTGTGATAAAAGGATAAATGATTATAAAATACGGAATAATTGCCAATAATCGTAACAAAAAGATTAAAGTGCTTGACTATTAAACAGAAATTGGTAAAATGAATCATGTTAGTTTAATTGAATAATAAACTCTTATTGAGAGCGATGGAGAGACAAGGCTCAACGAAATCGCGGCAACCCTCACTTTTTAGTGATTCGGTGCCAACCTGAGCGGGATATACCCGAACAATAAGAGGGGAAGCTGAAACATATCCGCCTTTCTCTCGTGAGAAAGGCGTTTTTTTTGACCAAGTGGTCATAATGATCATGGACCAACTTCGCCCTTCATTTCTATTTCAGGAGGACAAATGTCATGGTACAAACAGAAAAAGATTTAATTTTATTTACCTCAGAGTCAGTTTCAGAAGGACATCCAGATAAAGTCTGTGATCAAATTTCTGATGCTATTTTAGATGCGTGCTTAGCACAAGACCCACTTTCACGCGTTGCGTGTGAAACATTAGCAACAACAGGTCGTGTCGTAGTTGCTGGAGAAATTGCGACAACAGCAACAATTAATGTTGAAGCAATTGTTCGTCAAAAATTACGTGATATCGGCTATATTGATCCTACAATTGGAATCGGTGCTGATGATTGTGAAGTGTTTAACTTTTTACATGCACAATCACCAGATATTGCTCAAGGTGTTGATCATGCTGAAGATAATAAAGAAACACTTGGTGCAGGTGACCAAGGAATTATGTTCGGATATGCTTGTGATGAGACAGATGTGTATATGCCATTACCAATTATTGTGGCGCATGAACTTGTTCGTTTGGCAACAGAATTACGTAAATCAGGTGAATTTGCTGATGCTAGACCAGACATGAAATCACAAGTAACAATTGATTATACTGATCCGAAACAACCAAAAGCAAACACTGTCCTGATGTCAATTCAGCACACTGAAGAGCACGATGAAGCTGCTTTCCGTGAATACGTGAAAACAAATATCATGGATGTTGTATTAGAGCGCTTTGGATTAGACACAAGCGACTATCGCGTCTTGATCAATCCAACAGGTCGTTTTGTAATCGGTGGTCCGCATGGTGATACAGGTTTAACAGGTCGGAAAATTATTGTTGATACATATGGAGGATATGCCCGTCATGGTGGTGGTGCTTTCTCTGGAAAAGATGCAACGAAAGTTGACCGTTCAGCAGCGTATGCAGCACGCTATGTTGCCAAAAATATTGTTGCAGCCGGATTAGCGAGCAAATGTGAGTTACAACTTTCATATGCAATCGGTGTTGCGGAACCAACGTCAATCTTAATTGAGACATTTGGTACTGAAACGGTTCCACACGAAGTAATCGTGAAGGCTGTTCGCGAAAACTTTGATTTACGCCCAAGTGGAATCATTGAAATGCTAGGTTTACGCCAACCAATTTTTGGACCAACGGCAGCCTATGGACATTTCGGACGTATTGATGTAGAACTTCCATGGGAACAAACAGATAAAATTTCGGTGCTTCAAGCAGCGACTCGTCAAAAGTAAAATATACAAGCTGGTACAGAAGTACCAGCTTTTTTTGTATACAGATGAAAAAGAATGCAGAGTTGTATAGACTTATTGTGAATCAATAATAAAAATAGGAAGTATTAATGTCAAATCTAATGAAAAGCATCAAAAAATTATTATGATTGGTAAAAAATGATAAACGAATAAATAGAAATGGGCTTTTTTGAGTATTTTTTTATACTTTAAACAACTTAAGTCTTCATTTCCTTTTCATATTTTGAAAGAGATGAAAAAAAATTAATATTTGGAAATCAAAATATCAGAAAAACTTGAAAAAAAATACCGAAATGAGAAAAAAAGTGATTTTCTATTGGAAAAAGTTTTTTTTTGATAGACAGCTATTTTTCAAATCTGTATACTCAAGTTGTAAGGGCTTACGTTCAGAGACAAACGAAGTTACTTAAAAAATTTTTTGGAGGGTTTTATAATGAACTGGATTGAAAATCATTTCGTACCTTTTGCGGCAAAATTAGGTTCGCAACGTCACTTAGCGGCGATTCGTGATGGCTTTGTAGCCTTCATGCCATTAATGATTGCAGGGGCATTTGCAGTCTTACTTAACAACTTTGTATTAGGTGGAGCACCAGTAGAGGGTGAAGCAATCACTTTCGGTCTTTACCAATTTTTCCAAGATTCATCAATTGGTGAGTGGATTTTAAAATTAAAAGATATCAACGGAAACGTTTGGTTCGGAACAATTGCTATTACAGCAGTATTCTTACCGATCGCAGTATCTTACAACTTAGCAAAAAGTCGTGAAAAAGACGGATTAGCAGCAGCATTAATCGCAGTAGCATCATTCGTTATTATTTTACCGCAAGCAGCAAGCGTTGGATTACCACCTGAGTTATTAGAAGCAGCAACTGGTGCTGGACTTGGTGAAACACTTTCAGCATGGGGATTCATCCCAGTCGCTTCTCTTGGAGCAACAGGAATGTTCGCAGCATTATTTGTAAGTTTAACAGCTACTGAATTATTCTGCTGGTTAACAGGAAACAAAGCATTAGAAATTCGTATGCCTGATACAGTACCACCGGCAGTAAGTCGTTCATTCGCGTCATTATTACCAGGAATCATTACATTATTCGTATTTGCAATCGCTCAATTTGCAGTTGTGCAAGCGACTGGTTCTGGAATTCCAGAATTAATCTTCACATTCATTCAAGAGCCAATTAGCTTCGTAGCACAAGGTGCTAGCGGACTTGCATTTGCCTTAATCTATGTATTCTTCGTACACGTATTATGGTTCTTAGGATTACACGGACCAAACATCTTAGCTGGTGTTGCCGATCCAATCTATTTACCAGCATTAGTTGCAAACATCGATGCTATCCAAGCAGGTGCTGAAGCAACAAACATCTTCACAAAATCATTCTTCGATGCATTCGTATTCTTAGGTGGTTCAGGAGCGACTTTACCATTATTAATCGCAATCTTCGTAGCTTCTAAACGTGAAGACTACCGTACAATTGCAAAATTAAGTATCGCACCTGGTGTGTTCCAAATCAATGAACCAGTAATGTTCGGTATGCCAATCGTATTAAACCCAACATTATTAATTCCATTCGTAGTCGTACCATTAGTATTAACTGTAATCTCTTGGGCAGCTATGGCATTTGGATTAGTACCAATGACACAAGCAATCATTCCATGGATCACACCACCAGTGTTATCAGGATTACTTGTAACAGGAAGCTTCATGGGAGCATTATTAGGACTTGTAAACTTAGTAGTTGCATTCTTAATTTACTACCCATTCGTTATTGCAGCAAACAAAGAAGTTGCATTAGAGCAAGAATCAGCAAAATAATCAAACAAGTGAGGACAACTTTTGTCCTCACTTTCTTTTTAACTAGGTGATTTATTGAGAAACTTTTAAAAAATAGTTGGTTTTTCCCCAGAAAAATGAGAAGATAAGGGTAAGCTTTATCGAAAAAAGTGAGGGAAAAACATGAATGACTTACTATCAAAATTATTATTATTTATGGAAATAAATGTCCATGTACAAACAGTTGATGCACAACTTGCTCGATTCTTTTGGCAAAATGCGGATCGTATTGATGAGTACGGAATTGAAACTGTTGCGAAAGCCTGTTTTACAAGTCCAGCTACGGTAAGCCGTTTCTGTAAAAAACTCGATTTCCATGGTTTTTCTGACTTTAAAGTAGCATTTATTGAGGCTTGGGAAGAAAATCAACAAACGGAAGTGCGAATGAGTCGTGCCGTGTATAATCAACTCCATATGCAACCGGAGTTACTTGTTGATTATAGTTTTGATTTAGCAATCGCGGGCTTACAAGAAACGAAAGAACAATTAAATATTGCGGATTTAGAGCAAGCAGTTCGAATTTTAGGAATGGCAAAAACAATTCATTTTATCGGGATTGGTTATTCACATTTCGTTGCCAAAGATGCACAGCATAAATTTATGCGGTTAGGAAAGTATTGTACGGCATACGGTAATTTGGAGATGCAAAAAGCTGAATTTGAGATTTTTCGTGAAGGTGAAGTCGCTGTGATTTTATCTTTTTCAGGAACGACAGACGCAACGAATGAGTTAGCAACATTAGCGAAAGAACAAGGACTTCGTGTGATTGCAATTACTGCGGATCGTAAAAGTGAACTCGCACAAATTGCTCATCATGTCATCACTGTAAGTGGACGAGAAAACCAATTTACTGATTCATCAACGAGTGGACGAATTTTATTGCATGCGATGATTGATGCACTGTACTTGTTATATGGAGTAGTAAACAATAAAAATTTAGTAATTACAAATAATTAAGGAGAATAATGATGTCGAGAACCTTTACATATGAACATACATTAAATTATGCAGCGGAAGATATTTATACAACAATTTATCAACTCACAATTGAACAAATGGAATCAATCGGTAAAGCGATCAAAACACCAAGTGCAGTTGTTGGGACACAATATGAGTATGAAATGATGTTGAAAAAGCAAAAAACAAAAGCAATTTTTACAATTAAAGAATATGAAAAAGATGCGGTTTTTGCGTACGAAATTATCGCTGGTAGATTAGAAAACGGCACAACATGGACATTAGAGAAAGTAACAGATTCGCAAACAAAAATTACCTATGTTGAAACTTCAAATAGTGATTTAATGAGTGCAGATCTCACATACCGCTTTTTAGGATGGATGATGAAACGCAAGCAAAAGAAACAAGCACAACAATTGATTAAAGTTATTGAAATTCGTTTATACGAAGCAGCACAAAAAAAAGCTTAAGTGGTTTCACCACTTAAGCTTTTTTTGTTAGCTAATTATCCTAATAATGCTAATGCTGTATCAAGTACTTTTGCACCGTTCATTGAACCGTAAGCAACCATATCAATAACAGAAACAGGAATTTTTCCTTCAGTTAATTCTTTCATTTTTGGCTCTAAGAAACGAACTTGAGGCCCTAATAATAAAACGTCTGCATCAGTCCAGTTGTTTTTTGCTTCTGCTTCAGCAACTGCCCAAATTTTCACATCTAATCCACGCTCTTTCGCTGAATTTTGCATTTTTGTTACAAGTAAACTAGTTGACATACCCGCTGAACATACTAATAAAATATTTGTCATTTTTAAAATCTCCTTTGGCTTTTTGTTATAACTTTATTATACTTGAATTTACATAAGCTGCAAGCGGTTTCGATGTTTTTTTCAAAAACTGGAAAAAGCGTTATGAGAAGCAGAAAAAAGACGAAAAAAAATTTCGTCACAACTGCATATAGCAGAAAAAGCTTTTTTTCAAAAAACGAAAAAAAATTACTATTTTCGTGTTGGAATTCGGCTTTTTTTTTAGAAAAATAAAAAAAATCACTAGTTTATCAAAAAAACATGAAAGATGACTAGACAAGAAAGGCAATCAATTGTATATTTCAAGTGAAACCGATACCAATCAATAAAAAGTGGAGGAAGAAAAGATGAAGAAAACAATCAAAATCGTTACAATTGGGGGCGGGTCAAGTTATACCCCAGAATTAATTGAAGGATTTATTAAACGAGCACATGAATTACCAATTCGTGAAATTTGGCTCGTTGATATTGAAGCCGGAAAAGAAAAATTAGAAATTGTTGGTGAATTAGCACGACGCATGGTCAAAAAAGCCGGACTAGATTGGCAAGTTCATTTAACATTAAATCGCCGTGAAGCATTAGTTGATGCAGATTATGTAACGACACAATTACGTGTTGGTTTATTAGATGCACGTGTCAAAGATGAGCGTATCCCGTTAGAGCACGGAATGTTAGGTCAAGAAACAAATGGTGCTGGGGGAGCATTTAAAGCGTTCCGTACTATTCCAGTTATTTTAGATATCGTTCGCGATATGAAAGAATTATGTCCAAATGCGTGGTTAATTAACTTTACAAATCCAGCCGGAATTGTGACGGAAGCAGTACTTAAATACGGTGATTTCAAACGTGTCGTTGGATTATGTAATGTTCCTGTTAATCAAATGATGTCTGAGTCAAAAGAATTAGGTGTTGATGTCAATGACTTAACATTCCAATTTGCTGGTTTAAACCATTTAGTTTGGCATAAAGTTTGGGATAAACAAGGAAATGAAATTACAACAGATGTTATGCAACGTTGGTTAGAAAGTAATGATCAAGGTGTTGCTAACATTGAAAATATTCCATGGATTGATGAGCAAGTATTAAACTTAGGATTAATTCCATGTTTCTATCACCGTTACTTCTATCTTGAAGAAGAAATGCTCCAAAAAGGTTTGAAAGACTTTGCAAATAATGGTACACGTGCAGAAGTCGTTCAGCAAGTTGAACATGAACTCTTTGAGTTATATCGTAATCCAAACCTTGAAGAAAAACCAAAACAACTTGAATTGCGCGGTGGGGCATATTACTCAGATGCAGCATGTGAATTGATTACGTCAATTCAAAATGATAAACGAACATTGATGGTTGTTGATACGCAAAATAATGGAACAATTGCTGATTTACCATATGATTGTGCAATTGAAACAACAGCGATGATTACTGCAAGTGGACCAAAACCAGTGAACTTTGGTCATTTCCCAGCTTCAGCTCGTGGATTAGTCCAAGTGATGAAAGCTTTTGAAGAGCTTGTTGTTGATGCAGCAGTGACGGGTGATTATGGAACAGCATTACAAGCATTGACGATGAACCCACTTGTGAAAGGTGCTTCACAAGCAAAAGCGGTATTAGACGAAATGTTAGTGGCACATGCTGAACATTTACCACAATTCCAAGCGTATATTGAAGCTCACTTACAAACACCAACACAAAAATAAGTGGAAAAGGAGCAGAGCTCCTTTTCTTTTTGGGAGTTAATTATGAAACAAGAACGGCAAGATATTATTTCACAACTCGTAGATGGTGTTGAAGTTAATGCTTGGATGTCACAAGGAGAACAGGCGATTACTCATGCAATTTGGAAACAACTGCACGCTAATCAGACGTTAAAAATTGAAGAGTTAGCAAATCTTGCTGAAACGAGTCCAGCAACAATCAATCGTTATGCCAAAAAATTTGGGTTTAGTGGATTTTTACCATTAAAGCGCGAACTACTCGATTCTTGGAAAGCAAATCAAAAAAAAGAAATTCGGATGTCTCGTGCAGCCTATCGTCGTTTTCAAAAAGATCACCAACAAATCCTTGCATATAATTTTGATTTAGTTCGGCATGGGCTCAATGATACTGAGAATCTCATTGATATTGAAACACTCGAACAGACAGTCCGTTTGTTTGGGATTGCCCAAACGATTCACTTTATTGGTGTTGATTATTCACATTTAGTAGCGAAAGATGCACAACAAAAATTTATGCGTTTAGGAAAAATGTGCACGGCCCATCGGGATTTACAAGTATATGTCGAAAGAACAATATTTGATGATCGCGATGTCGTTGTGATTTTTTCTTTTTCTGGTCAAACGCGAGTTGGCAAGCGAGTTGCCCAAAAAGCACGTAAACAAGGTGTTCAAGTTGTTTTGATTACGGCAAATATTAGTGGAGTCTTAGCACAAAATGCCACGCAAATTATTCAAATTTCTGGGGAAGAAAATATTTTTACTGAATCATCAACAAGCGGTCGAATAATTTTACATACCGTCATGGATAGTATGTATTTGTTATACGGTACATTAAATAATAAAAATTTAGTCATAACCGAATAGTTGTCTATACAGAAAACCAAAGCGATGGTATACTAAAGAAAAGAATTATTATGAGGTGGTACAGATGTTTATAATTAACGGTATCGTTTATGCAGAAACAGGGAAAATTGAAAATGGATATCTTCAAATTGAGGGAAATAAAATTATTGGCTATGGAGCTATGAGTGAGTTGCCAACAACAAAAGAAGCAGAAGTTATTGATGCGAACGGACAACTTATCGTTCCAGGATTTGTTGACCAACATATTCATGGAGCTGCTGGTGTTGATACAATGGATGCTTCAATCGAGGGACTAACACGCTTTGCGCAGACATTACCTAAAGAGGGAACAACAACATTTTTAGCAACAACAATGACGCAATCAATTGCAGCAATTGATGCAGCTTTAGCAGCAACGCGAACGTTCATTGAATCACATAACCAACCGGGACAAGCCCAAATTGCGGGAATTCATTTAGAAGGACCATTTATTAATTGTGCATACAAAGGTGCGCAACCAGAAGAGTATATTATTAATCCTTCAATTGAAATGATGCAACATTTTATTGATGTAGCTGGTCCGGGCAATATTAAATTAGTAACGTATGCTCCTGAAGTAGCAGAAGCAGGATTTGTTGAATTTTTAGTGGCAAATAATATTGTGCCATCTGTGGGACACAGTAGTGCCACTTTTGCCGAAGTTGAAAAGGACTTCGACAATGGTTTAACAAACATTACCCACTTCCATAATGCTTCTTCGGGTCATCATCACCGGACACCAGGAGTTGTTACAGCAGGATTCGGTCTAGATCTAACTGTTGAAATTATTTGTGATGGTGTTCATTTACACCCTGATGTTGTCAAAACCGTGAAGAAAGTAAAAGGGAGCGACAAAATCGTTTTAGTAACTGATTCAATGAGTGCAAAAGGTCTTGAAGATGGAGATTATAGCTTAGGTGGACAAAAAGTTATTAAAGTTGGGAATGAAGCGCGACTAGAAGATGGAACATTGGCTGGAAGCGTTGCTGAGATGAACAGCTGTGCATGTAATATGAAGAATTTTACCGGAGCAACTGTTGAAGAAGTGATTGCAATGACTGCTTCAAATGCCGCTCGTTCATTAGGGATGGACACAAAAGGAACGTTAGCAATTGGAAAAGATGCAGATGTTGTGATTATGACGCCAGAGTACCAAATTGAAGCGACAATTTGCCAAGGTGTCTTAGCCAAATAAAAAAATGAGCTGTATCGCCCGAAGAGGTGATACAGCTTTTTTTAAAAAAAAACTTGTATAGACATTTTTTGTAAAGTTGTATAGACATATGTCAGCACCTATGATATTATTAATTTATAAGAGAGAAAAAACAAATATATTGGAGGAATAACCATGAAAGTCGTTATCGTTAAAAACTACCAAGAAGCAAGTGAATATGCAGCAAAAGAAATGTTAGCTGTTGTAAAAAGCAATCCAAAAGCTGTTTTAGGATTAGCAACTGGAAGTACACCAGTTGGAATGTATAACTTAATGGTAAAAGATCATAAAGAAAATGGAACTGATTATTCACAAGTTGAATCATATAACTTAGATGAGTACATCAACTTACCAGCAAATCATGCTGATCAATCATACCGTCATTTCATGGATGTAAATTTATTTGATCACTTAAATATCACAAAAGCGAACACACATGTACCTGAAGGAACTGGTGAAGCGCAAGCAGCATGTGAAGAATATGATGCGAAATTAGCAGCAATCGGTGGGGTTGATATTCAAGTATTAGGAATTGGATCAAATGGGCACATTGCTTTCAATGAACCAGGTGTACCATTCGAATTAGGAACACATATCGTCACACTTGATGAGCAAACGCGTGAAGATAACGCACGTTTCTTTGATTCAATTGATGAAGTACCAACGCATGCAATTACAATGGGAATTAAGTCAATTAAATCAGCGAAAAAAATCATTTTAATCGCTTCAGGGGAAAATAAAGCGGATGCTGTTAAAGGAATGATTGAAGGGGAAGTAACAGTTGAATTACCAGCTTCAGCATTACAAGATCACAGCAATGTTATCGTTATTGTTGACGAAGCGGCAGCAAGCAAATTAACAAAGTAATTTGACAGTGATGAACATTTATTTTCATTTATCCGTATTTTTCGGTATAATGGTGATAAATGTTCTTTTTTTTGGAAAAGGGTAGAGGAGAAATAAGTTTTTATGACAATAAAAGTACCAATCTATAAGCAAATTGAAACATGGATTAGTGATATGATTAAAGAAGGGGAATGGAAATCAAATCAGATGATTCCTTCCGAATTTGAAATTGCTAATATTTTTGAAGTTAGCCGGATGACAGCACGTCATGCAGTTGATAATCTTGTGAATCGTGGAATGTTATATCGAATTAAGGGGAGCGGAACATATGTTGCCGATTTACGATTTGAAAAACAAATTCATGGACTTACAAGTTTTAGTGAGGATATGGTGAGTCGTGGTATGAAGCCAGGCAGTCGGGTCATTGATTATCGTGTTGTTCCGGCGACCGATAAAATTGCTAAAAAATTAGGCATTCAAATTGGCGATAGTGTCCACTGTATTCAACGGGTTCGTTTAGCAGATGAACAACCGATGGCCATAGAAATTACATATTTACCAGTTGCATTATTTCCAAGAATACCAAAAAATATTTTAACACAGTCGCTATATGATTATATTGAGAAAGAATTAGGGCACTCAATTGATCATTCAATGCAATATATTGAAGCGACAAGTGCAAATGAGCAAGAAGCGAAATTATTGGAAATCGATACACATAGTCCAGTATTACTAATTGATTTATATTCATATTTACGAAATGGACGTCCATTTGAATATGTACGGTCATTATATCGGTCAGATCGCTATAAGTTCATTCAACCAGCCTACCGACTATAACCAAGTGCTGACACCGATTTTGCAAACAAAGAATTGAGGGCAAAAACGAAAGGCAAGACAGAAAGTGAAAATGAGAATTGACGAGTGATCAAATCGAATTTTTACGTCTGTTCGACTTTCGTAGGTGGAAGCATGCCGAAAAAACCAAGTGCTGAAGCCGATTTTCACTCCAGATGTAGAAGGTGAAAAAGTGATGGCGACGAAAATAAGGAA
>JTLC01000082.1 GCA_000798955.1 Firmicutes bacterium ZOR0006
GGTGTTGATTCAGCTTCGATTTTCGCAAGCAACGTTGATTCCTCAGGTGTCAGATGATCATCGAAAAGTGATGTTTGATTTTCAGGGATCATTTTTTCACTACGACGGCCATAGAACCGTTGATTCATAATCGCAATTTGTTCTGTAAGTTGATCAATTTTCTCCAAGAGTAATTTATTTTGACTTGTGAGTTGGTCAACATTTTTCATGAGTTGTTTATTCTGTTCCATCAAATATTTTTCCATCTCAGTCATATTATTCACCAATGCTTCCGTTAGTTTATTTATTATATTATACCATAAATATACATAATATTCAATTAAAGGTGCGATTGTCGCACCTTTTTTTATGTAATCGTACCAATTCTTGGCTTTTTAATCGCTCGTGGTTGTTGGACAGATAACCCTTCAAGAAGCCA
>JTLC01000083.1 GCA_000798955.1 Firmicutes bacterium ZOR0006
CATGACAAACTTGGAGTAAGAATACAAGAAGTTGACATGACGAGCTTGGCGAAGAAGGAGAAGACGGAAGCATGCCGAAACCAAGTAAGTGCTTGAATGCGTTCCTGCGATTAAAGTATTAGTGGCAGGAGCGGATGCGATAGGCAAATAAGTTTTGAAACGGTACTTTTAACGAAGCAAGAGGAGTGTTTCAAAATGTTTTGCGAGCATTTGCAGCATGAAACACGTTATAACCAAGTGCTGACGCCGATTTTGCAAAACAAAGCGTCAAAGGCAAAAA
The DNA here is from genome assembly GCA_000798955.1 of Firmicutes bacterium ZOR0006. GTDB lineage: Bacteria > Bacillota_I > Bacilli_A > Culicoidibacterales > ZOR0006 > ZOR0006. The sequence goes on from JTLC01000083.1 coordinate 281, forward strand.
CGAAAGGCAAGACAGAAAGTGAAGATGAGAATTGACGAGT
>JTLC01000084.1 GCA_000798955.1 Firmicutes bacterium ZOR0006
CCATGAATTCTATGGCGATTGTACCAGTTAATATAATCATCTAATTCCATTTGTAATTGCTCTAATGTGTCGAAATTGCGTTTCCGAATAAATTCAACTTTTAGTGTCTTGTATAGAGATTCTGCTACCGCATTATCATATGGGCAACCTTTATAGCTCAGCGAACGTTGAATATCAAATGTAGTAAGTAAATCTTCAATCAATGCATTTTTAAACTCTAGTCCTCGATCAGTGTGGAATAAACCAAATGATTTTAAACTTCCTTTGAAATTTGAAAAAGCTTTTTTGACGAGTGTTGCATCTTTGTTTTTTCCA
>JTLC01000085.1 GCA_000798955.1 Firmicutes bacterium ZOR0006
CATTTAAAATGGTGACCCGTACGGGATTCGAACCCGTGTATGCATGCGTGAAAGGCATGTGTGTTCAACCGCTTCACCAACGGGCCACTAATGGCGGAGTAAGAGAGATTTGAACTCTCGCGCCAGTTTCCCGACCTACACCCTTAGCAGGGGCGCCTCTTCAGCCACTTGAGTATTACTCCGTCTATTTAACACAATAATTATGTTATCACTGTTATCTTTTTTTGTCAACATTTTTTTATTTTTTTTGTAAAAATAAAACAGGTTTCCCTGACAAAAATGGTGGAGGATGACGGGTTCGAACCGCCGACCCTCTGCTTGTAAGGCAGATGCTCTCCCAGCTGAGCTAATCCTCCAATTATAATGAAATACCTAATGGTACCGGTGGTCGGGCTCGAACCGACACTCGTAAAGAACATGATTTTGAGTCATGCGCGTCTACCAATTCCGCCACACCGGCATAGGTTAAATGGTGGAGAGGGACGGATTCGAACCGCCGAACCGTAAGGAACTGAGTTACAGTCAGTCGCGTTTAGCCACTTCGCTACCTC
>JTLC01000086.1:0-315 GCA_000798955.1 Firmicutes bacterium ZOR0006
TGGAAAAAACAAAGATGCAACACTCGTCAAAAAAGCTTTTTCAAATTTCAAAGGAAGTTTAAAATCATTTGGTTTATTCCACACTGGTCGAGGGTTAGAGTTTAAAAATGCATTGATCGAAGAATTGCTTACGATATTTGATATTCAACGCTCGCTGAGCTATAAAGGTTGCCCATATGATAATGCGGTAGCAGAATCTCTATACAAGACACTAAAAGTTGAATTTATCCGGAAACGCAATTTCGACACATTAGAGCAATTACAAATGGAATTAGATGATTATATTAACTGGTACAATCGCCATAGAATTCATGG
>JTLC01000086.1:325-2391 GCA_000798955.1 Firmicutes bacterium ZOR0006
GACACCCATTGAATATCGCAAGCAAAACTTTAACAATTTTGTCTAAAAAAGTGTTGCCATTCCAATTTTTCCGAACCAGAGGAAGTTGCGAAATTATATGGAATTCGAGAAAACGAATGCATTTTCAAAAACAAGAAAACAATCATTGTATTTTGTTGACTTATCCTGCATTTGTGATATGCTCAACGTGTAAATAAAAAAAGGGGGCATTATCATGATGGAAAAATTATTAGTTTGTATTTTCGCTACAATGTTAACAGTAGGGAGCATTATTCCTGTTTCTGCTGATTCGTTAAAATCAACAGAACAGTTAGAGATGACAACTATAACAGTTGAAGGAAAAGAAGTTGAAGTTCCTAAAGATTCAAATTATACGACACAAGTCTATTCTTTTGAAGATGCTCAAAATTTTGACTTAACGTTATTAGAGACTCAAACAAAAATAGTTGAGCTCGACAACGGTGAACTAGGAACATTGACGCTATCCCCAGCTGAAAACGTGAATTCGCGTGCGAGTTATGACGTAGCCAATGGATTAAGTAACTGGAATATATATTGGTATGGAGGATATGCTAATCTCGGATACAAAATAACTGTTTCAAATCCTCCAACAGGTGCTACAACTATAACTTCATATAGTAACAATTGGTATACTGTGATAGGTGCTACACTCAATAGTTATTCGTTTACTAGAAATAGTTCACGAACTTCTGTCGAATTCAAGCTTCATTTAAGCATAACGCCATACTTTTCTTTTACGAATACATTAACTGCTAGAGTATCAGGGAACACTTTGGTTACAAGTTTTGCAGGTTAGGAGTTGAGTTAAAATGAATACAATAGTAGCTACTTTATTACCGTATTTTATATGGGCTTTCCTTATAGGTTTGGGGACTGTTGTTATTTTAGCTTTTCTAAAACTTTTTAATAGACTGATTGAAGCTATAGAAAAACGCAAACAATAAAGCGTTCTAAATCACATTTAAGTTGTGTAAGTGAATTGAAATCATTTACAAAATCCCTAAAAAAAATATACTATATCTTTCTTCCTAGTATAAAAAAAGAGCCTTGTGCGGTGCACCCCATTATTTGGACACAAATAATGGGGTGCTTTTTATATGGCAAAATTAACGAAAGAACAACGAATTGAAATGTATGGACGATATAAATCAGGAGAGTCGATAAGAAAATTATCACTCGCGTACAAAATCAATAGAAGTAATGTTGACTATTTAATGAAATTACTCAATTATCATGGAATTGAGATTTTGGATAATCATTCAAAAACATACTATGATCCGAAGTGGAAAAAACAAATAATTGAAGCGGTTGTAATTGATGGAAACTCAGTGTATCAAACGGCTGGATATGTTATAGTGGAGAAAAGAAAAGGGAGACCATCCACTATGAAAAAACCACCGAAAAAATACGAAAATATGACAGACGCAGAAAAAATTAAATATTTAGAGAACAAAAATTTGTACTTAGAATTGGAAATTGATTATTTAAAAAAGTTGGATGCCGTCATTCAGAAACGAAACCCACAACCGCCGAAAAAGTAGCGATTGGAGCTGAATTGCGGCAGAAATATCCATTATTGATGGTGCTGAAAGTGATGCAATTAGGCCGATCAACATTTTACTATCACCTCAATCGAACACTAAGTGATGAAATGAGAAAACTTATAGACGAAATCAGGTTCTATACTATTTTAGTGGGTATAGAAAAAATGCATAAAAAAAGAAGCCACTCCGGTATAATGTTAAGTGCCTAAACCAAACATTAGAAAGAGTGACTTCCGTGAAAAATTATAGCACAAACAAACGATATTTTGAAGAAAATCTGGTATATTCTGATAAACAACCTGAATATATCTACCAAAATTCTGAACTTATTGTGTGTTCCTCGTATGAAGATGAACTGTTTTTTGGTTATGAAGTAAAGCCAAAGAAAAGAGGGACAACTTGTCGTGAATGCGGCCAGTTCATCACCCGTATAAAAGATACCCGAACTTCATACCCAACAATCGGTATAATCAATGAGAAACCTGTTGTTTTGAAACTCAC